>JBOIEG010000819.1:0-1757 GCA_050740915.1 Gammaproteobacteria bacterium
CAGGTAGGGTGTGTCACGATCGCATTGACGGAAGTGGCTCATGCACGCTCGCTCATTGAATCCATTGCCGATCCGATCGGTTTGCACATCAAAAGTTCCGCCTTAAGTCCGACAGGCTCCTAGGCGCCGATTAATGCCGTTGTTGGTAGACACCTGCATTCTCTATGACTGGTTGATGGGCGAGATCCGCGACCACCATGCCATCGAAATTATTGAGACCCAGGGGGCGTACGTCAGCCCGGTTTCTATCTGGGAACTGGTGATAAAACATCACTTGGGCAAGCTGGCGCTGCCGTCCTCAGATCTTACGGATGACATCGCGGCGCAAGGGTTTAGCTGGCTCAATGTGACGCCGCAGCATGCGGCGGCCGTCCTTAGACTCGCTAACCATCACCAGAGACCCCTTCGACCGGTTCCTGCTTGCTCAAGCGAGCTACGAGGACATGCGCATTGCAACTTACGATAAGGTGTTCGGGCTTTATTCTCCTGAGGTGTTTATCGTGAAGAAATGAGCGTCGTTATGCTCGCGCTCACGGTCCTCGATTCTAAGCCATAGATTCCACTCCGCCGGGCCTCTAACTCCGTGGCGGAAACACCCCCTGTAACGCGATGCAGAAATAGAAGGTCAGATACGGCTGCAGGTTGTTGTGGGGCTGGTCGCCGCCGACGGGGGCGAGGGTCTCCAAGGCCATTGCTTGCAGCCCGGTTGTGGTGGACTGGTAGGCGAACCCACCGACGGAGCGCGCCAGTGAACGGCTCGGCGTCGGAGTCTTGAGATCCCCGTCGTCGGATGAGGCACGCATGGCGTGCGTGTGCGCTGGGATCTCGGACTGGAGAAGCGTCACCGTATCGGAGCCCCCGGTCTCGCCTAGATCGTGTAGAGAAAGTCCAGGACCCTGCCCCGGGTGCATCGGCGCGCTACCCTGAAGGTTGGGAAGCGCGAAGTTCGACTTGCCATCTCCCCCGTAGGTCGTCCCCAGCAACGAGAACAGCGCCGTGTCCTGCGACAGCGGCATGAGCTGCCCATCACACCACGCCCAACCCTTGGGCGCGAAATTAAAGGGAAAGATTCTGATTTCAGCAACAAACGGGTCAGCCATGGCTATCTCCTATCAGGACGGCGGCGGAAAGATGCCGAACAGAGAAATGATGAAATTGATGCAGAGGTAGGGCTGAAAGTTGGTGTGCGGTTGACTTCCGCCCGTCGACGAGACCGCCGAGGGACTCAGATTGCTGTTCGGCGCGTCGTCGATATAAAGATTGATCGCCGTTGTCGCGGCCGGCAGATTCCCTACAGGGGTGTTCGAGCTGGCGGGGCCTGTCGAGGCCAGGAGCGGATGGCTGTGCGCCTGTATCTGTTGCACGGTCAAGGTGATCTCCTCGGCCCCACCGGTCTCGGCGAGGATGAAGCCGTTGCCCTGATGGATCGGGATGCGGCCACGCAGATCGGGTAAAGCGAAGGTGCTCTCGCCGTCACCTCCGTAGGTCGTCCCGATCAGTTGAAAAAGCGTTTCGTTCTCCGAGATGGGCAGCAATTGCCCTTCGCAAAACATCCATCCCGCCGGGGCGAAGTTGCCCGCGAACATGCGGATCTCACCGACGTAAGGTTGTGCCATGTGCTCCCTCCTCTAGTCTAGTGTAGTGTCCCTTAAATAACTTTACAGTTAAGCCGCCTTCTTTTTCCCTCGGGGCAGGGTGGATCTGGGCTTGATCTGCTCCATCTTGACCCGCGCCCGCTCGATCTTCTTGATGATGTC
>JBOIEG010000820.1:0-1299 GCA_050740915.1 Gammaproteobacteria bacterium
GTGCGGGTGTACCCGCCCGTATCTTTGCGGCTACCATCAGCTGTCCTTCCTGCACTCCTAAAGCGGCAACTGACGATATCAAGAACCTCAGCGGAATTCATGCAGGCTTACCGGAAGGACACGTCCAACCAACCCGTTTCTACCCTGCGAACACGCTTTATGCCAAAAAGCGTTTCCCTGAGATCCTCTCGCAATTGACCAAATGTGCTCGGCGAAGCACTCAGTTCCACGCCGTAGAGAGGGCACCCCAGCGCTCGCCTTGTCTCCTTCAGCTTCAAGCCAAGCCCAATTACTTCTCTATGCCGACCGTATGGACAGCGCTGATCCTCTTGGCGATCGTCCCACGTTTCGCGTCAGCAGAAATCTTAGGTTGGAAGGTTGGCGGGATCGCGGACCTTGGGATCTGGTATCCCAGTAAGAGCGTCGCATGTACCGCACAAGGCGCTTACCACGATAGCTACCACGGTGTTCCAAGCTGTCACTCGTGGTATCCACAATCCGACGTGTGTCATTTCGAACACAACTGGTGCGGAGGCAACGGCGACCTCCCCTACTATCCCCGGACCCTTAACTATTCGCCGAAAAATCAGGGGGGCTGTCCCCCGGGAACGTGCTGTACCGGGGGCACAAACCCTGTGAATGTCGGTGTTGGCAACAAGTTCCAAGTGGAGCTTGATTACGTTGGTGCGGGTTCATATCCGCTCACGCTATCGTGTGTCTACAACAGCGGTGGTTCCGCGGTCATTGCGCATGTCGGGGCGAACTGGCGCTTATCGTTGGATCGATTCGTTTCCGTTAACGTTAGCGGGGCCACCTCTATTGCTTCGGTACAACGCTCTGATGGGAAGGTGTTCACATTTAGCTTAGTCGGCGAGCTATGGACGCCTGATGCTGACGTGTCCGACAAACTCGTGCTCCTGACGGACGCGGGTGGGGATCCCACCGGATGGCAGTTCACGGTCGCTGCCACTGAAGAGGTGGAAACCTACGATGCACAAGGGCGCCTCGTGTCGATTTCGAGTCGAGCGGGCCTAACGCAGACGCTGAGCTATGACACGGGTGCTCGCCTTAATGCGGTGACCGACCCTTTCGGCCGCACACTGACATTCGATTATGACACCGTGGGCCGCGTGGCTACGATGACCGACCCGGCCGGTGGCGTGTACACCTACAGCTACTGTAGTGTCCCTTAAATAACTTTACAGTTAAGCCGCCTTCTTTTTTCCCTCGGGGCAGGGTGGATCTGGGCTTGATCTGCTCCATCTTGACCCGCGCCCGCTCGATCTTCTTGATGATGTC
>JBOIEG010000821.1:0-1842 GCA_050740915.1 Gammaproteobacteria bacterium
GACTCGTCGTTTGGGGCGAATTGGCGGGTTTTGCGAGGGCTAGGCGACATTCCACCCGCGCTTGTCTCACCGGCGCCGGTATTCCCTCTCGGCGGCTTATCGCCGCGAATATCGAAAAATTCACAACCTCTGACTCGCGCAGCTTCAAGTCCCCCTCGACGCCGGGAGTCAGGGAGGTCCGATGCCACGCGGTGCCGTCGCGCCCGCTCATGGCTCTACGTTAGTAGCCGCAAGTTGTGCATGTGTTTTAGTCGTCCTGACGCTCCCGTTTCCCAAGCGCGAGTGACGATGATGGCAGGAACGTGGTCGCGGCAATCTTGCGCCAGTCGCCGAGACATCCGCTACGAAATCCGATTCCGCCTTTCGCTTCGCCTAAGCTCATCCTGATTAGCAAGATACTTCAGCCGAACGAAGCCAGGGGTCTGGGCGAGGCCCGATGGCGATGGCGGCCACGAGGAGACGCATAGGCAGCGTCTTGAGCTGAAAGCGCCGGTTGAAGCGATAGGCGAATGCGGCCAGATAGCGCGAGGCGTATTTGACAAAGTCGAAGGCATGGTAAGCGCCACCGAGGCTGGTCTTGAGATTATCCAGTACCGTGTTGATCCAGAGGAAATCCGGCACGTCCTTGGGTTTGCGCCCGCCGACAATGAGGGCGTGGTGTTGGCAACTGGCTTCGGTCACCGTGCCGAAACAGGCCAAGCCAGCGGAAAGAACAGCGCCACCAGGGCTGAGGTGGGTTTTGGCCCAGCCGACAATCGCCTTGCTGGTAAAGCCGGAGATCGGCGTCAGCTTGACGCGCATGGGAGGTTCTTCACCGTCGAGCGACACCGCCGCGACAAAGGGTACCTTATTTTCAGAGCCACGGCCCACGGTGCCGCCGCTGAGTTCGCCGCCGAGATAGGCATCGTCCATCTGGACTTGGCCGCAGAGCGTGTAATTTGTTTCGCGCTCCGCCATGGCCTGCATGAGTTTGTGCTGAATGAGCCAGGCGGTGGGGTAACTGACGCCCAGATGACGTTTCAGAGCCAGAGCAGATAAGCCGGTCTTAGCTTGGCTGATCAGGTAAATCGCCAGGAACCAAACGGTCAGAGACAGCTTGGTGCTCTGGAATAAGGTACCGGCAATAAGCGAGGTTTGGCGTCGACCGGCCTGGCAGTGAAAGGTCTTGTGCGATCCGACTTGCAGCACACTATGGCCCGCGTTACCGCAACGGGGGCAAGCAAAGCCTTGAGGCTAGCGCGTTTTCTCTAACGCGGCCTCACATTGCACCTCGGTACCGAACTGTTTGAGAAGCTCAGGCATCGACAAGCCCGATCGGAATTGAATGCAATTCATCGACATGACACAACCCTCCATAATGGATTTGGAGATCTGTATGCACCTCCCAGTGGCTCAAAACCTGAGCCTGGCTGAAGAATCTTGCTAATCAGGTAATGCAATGAGTTTTGTTGCGGAAGGGCTTGTAAAGCGATTAATGTAATATTGTGCCTTAAGCGCGCTTTATAGACGAGGCTCGCTAAGCAGGGATGAGACCTGTTCCTCTAACTTGTCACAGGACTGTAGTACAAGCCGCAAGCCCTCTTTGATAGCGATTTCGGCGGTTGCGGTAGGTGTAACCGCTTGCGAGATTTCTTCTTCTGTAGTGTGGTATTCGTTTAAGAAGATGCGCAGTTTTGCGAAAGACTCTGAACTTTCGCCGCCTTTTGGTATAATAAACGCTAGGAGCCTGTCGGACTTAAGGCGGAACTTTTGATGTGCAAACCGATCGGATCGGCAATGGATTCAATGAGCGAGCGTGCATGAGCCACTTCCGTCAATGCGATCGTGACACACCCTACCTGC
>JBOIEG010000822.1:0-1611 GCA_050740915.1 Gammaproteobacteria bacterium
AGGACATCATCAAGAAGATCGAGCGGGCGCGGGTCAAGATGGAGCAGATCAAGCCCAGATCCACCCTGCCCCGAGGGAAAAAAGAAGGCGACTTAACTGTAAAGTTATTTAAGGGACACTACACTAGTCCTTCCAGCTCGACCCCGTGGCCGCGGTCAGCGATCTATTCGCCGTGCCGAATCTATGGCCGGGCGCGTCCTGCCCCCTCCTGAGCTTCGCTTTTCCGGCCCTTCCCGGACGGAAAGCGGCAGGCTAACGCCAGCCGCCTGCATTACCGCCTACATTGGGGATACGAAAACCCTTGCCCACTCCAAGAACACTGCCTACGGCCTCTCAGGCGACCGGTTTCCCGCTACTTGGCCAGCAGCCCCCGCATCCAGCTAGTCAACACCGCGAGAGAAGGTTTTTACATCTAATCTTTATGCTTGACGTAAAGCATTAAACACGCTAACCTGAAAGCATATGATCGTCGGCTTTAGAGACAAACGGACAGAGGCTTTTCATCGCGGCGAGAGGGTAGCCGCCTTCTCAGGCTTTGAGCGAGCCGCCGAACGTAAGCTCGACCAGCTCGACGCCGCGACCGACATGCGCGACCTCGCGCGCCCCGGCAATCGTCTGGAGGCGCTGCGCGGTGACCGCAAGGGACAGTCGAGCATCCGCATCAACGATCAATGGCGGATATGCTTCGAGTGGCCGAAGGGATCACCCGGACCCGTGAATGTCGAAATCGTGGATTACCACTAGAGGAAAAAACCATAGGAGGTTCACATGGCACGCACACCGATCCACCCTGGCGAAACGCTGCGCGAAGACCTGGAGGCGCTGGGCATGAGCGCGGCCGAGCTGTCGCGTCAGATTCAAGTGCCGGTCAATCGCGTCACCGAGATCATGAACGGGCAGCGCGCCGTGACAGGCGATACCGCGCTGCGCCTCGCCCACTTTTTCGAGACCTCGGCCGAGTTCTGGCTCAACCTCCAGAAGCTCTACGAGCTGCGCATGGCTGAGCAGAAGAAGGGCGAGGAGATCGCACGGCTTCCCGTGCTCGACCGCAAAAAGTGGGGACAGAGCGGCAGCGCACCGCAGCCGGGTTTGTTTTGAGAAGACCATGAAAATTCATTTTACGCCCAACCTGAAACATCACAGCGAGGCCATTGCCGCCACCGTGCGCGTGTTTGTGTTTGAAGGCGCACCCTACACCCGGGCGGAAGAACTCTGGAACGGAACGCGTGGTGCTAAGCTCGACGAGGACGGTGGACGCAAGCGGCAGAAGGCTTGTGCTCACGAATACGACAACCGCGTTGCCGACGCCGGCGACGAGTGGCAGAAGATTTTCGGCACCTACATTTCGCGAGTCTTGTAATGGACGAGCGGACCCAAAACCTCATCGCCACCTTCACCCCGAATAATGACCCTTACGGCGAACACGATTTTGGCTCAGAGTTTGTGAATTTTTCGATATTCGCGGCGATAAGCCGCCGAGAGGGAATACCGGCGCCGGTGAGACAAGCGCGGGTGGAATGTCGCCTAGCCCTCGCAAAACCCGCCAATTCGCCCCAAACGACGAGTCTCGGGGACTTTGTGCCCCGTTATCCGGTCATTGCCGCCACTTCA
>JBOIEG010000823.1:0-2512 GCA_050740915.1 Gammaproteobacteria bacterium
ATCCGCACACGGAACTCCGCAACAGGGCGCGGGTCAAGATGGAGCAGATCAAGCCCGGATCCACCCTGCCCCGAGGGAAAAAAGAAGGCGGCTTAACTGTAAAGTTATTTAAGGGACACTACACTAGGTTTATTCTGTCGCGACGGAATGCAAGCTGAGTGTCCGCTTCTGGTCGCTATGTATAGCTGTGCATAGGAGTCAGAATTCAAACTAGTACCGGCCAACCGTTAACCGTAGCGGCTCGATAATGCAGTCAACATCGGCTCATAACCCACCATTAAAGGAACTCGTATCCGAATTGCACAGGCAATAAATATGCTGGCGAATGGTTTTACCATCGAGAAGCTACACAACGAGTGGTTTCCGCATGTGTCTACAAGCACACTCCAGGGAGCTGTAGAGGAAGCAACACAGCTCCTTAGCGCTCAATCCCATGCCTAAGTCGTTTTATAAACATAAGCTCGCTCCTTATTGATGAGCACTTACCACCACGTCAGTCTCTTTCCCGTCTCAATGAACACTTCGACGTAAAACATATTAAGCACGATCTTCGTCTTGGAGGCATTGAGGATGTGCATATACACGAGTTGGCAGTAGTACAGGGGCGTATCATTCTCACCATCAACGTCAAGGATTTTCGCCCTTTACTGCGAGAAGACTCGCCTGGTGTAATCGGCATTCCAGAAACTTGGTTAATCGCTCGACTGGACACGAAGCTTACCGCACTACTCATGAAGCACGGTTCCAACCACTTTCGAGGGCATTTCCGTTCTCTTGGCGCCGAAGAAGCATTGCCGCGCGCCGCATAAAATCCGTCATGCAATGTTGAATTAAAAAATAGCCAGTTGACCGGTTCTCTTCTGCTCCTGCCTTTTTAAATGCAGCCCCAGCACTGCTTTATACATCACCCTGGTTAACAGAAACACCCGCTCTATTTCTTCTTTCTTGGGGACTCTGCCTACTTCGTCATGGAGTGCAACCGCGATTTTTGCTTTTAATAGTTTCTTCTTTTGCTCCGGCAGTGCCATACCAGAACTATTGTCTCAAAACTCAACAAAAATGTCAAGTAAGAATACCATGATTTAGAGATAAGTTTTAAGATACTACGCTACGCGCTTCGGCGCTCATTTGAAGGGGAAATATTGCCTGTCTCAAAAACTGGGGTTTGTGAGACAGGCGGTTATCGTGATCGAGTATCGCTTTTTGAGGGGAGGATACTTTTTTAGTGATCTGGCCCTGGCTCGACCTTGACACCGCCAGTGGAAAGCACTATCGTTCCCGCCTGCTGCTCGGGGCGTTGGCGTTCGTTGATGTTCCGTGCAGTCAGCCGGCACTTCGTGCCTGTGCCGACAGCAATGATCTGCGCGGGCGTAAAGAGTTAAGGAGAACAACGATGAAAACTTTCTCGCTACGCACATTGCTGGCCTCGGCCGCCCTCTCCCTCGTCTTGCCGGCCGCGACCTTCGCCAACATCGATCAGCCGCCGCCCCATGGCTTCAAGACCGTCTACCTCTTCACCGGCGCCAAGGACAACACCATCGACACGGCCACGGTGGTTCACTGCACGAATTTCGACGCCAAGACGACGACGATCGAGGTAGCGTTTTTCGACTTCACAAGTGTTCTTCGCGGCAGCTTCGAGCATACTCTCGCGCCGGGCGAGACGGTCACCGTGGGGAGTCGAAACACCGCCTTCTACTCGGAGTTCTCCGCGGGCGTCGTGGACAACCTCGGTCAGGGATCGGCGCGAGTGGCAAGCACCCCGCCCACGACCATCATCTGCACCGCCCAGATGCTGGATTCCAAGTTGACCCCCCCGTCATTCATCGTGCCGCTACCGGGCTTCGACAAGAGCGGCGAGATCAGGTAGCTCGGGGCAGAGCTGCCCTCGACGGAGCGAGAGCGCGCAAGGAAGGCACTTCTACCCTTCCGCTATAACGCTCGCCATGTCCTGCTCCTCAGGGTCAACGACCGGCCGAGGCGTCCACATGGTGACCGAGACCATCGACGACCGGCTCGAAGGGTGTTTGGGCTGGTGGCTGTCGGGCTGTTGGATCACGCAAAGAGGAGCACCAGGTGGCCGGACCCGCCGGTGCGCTGTTGTCCCTAGGCCCCGACAGGCAAAGCGGTTCCAGCAAAATTTTACAAACGACCGAGTCGATTCCCTATAGAGTGCGCTATAGCCATCTCGCAAACTCGCGATAGCGAGAGGCAAGTGCCGGGGAAAAAGTAACGTTCCTCAACGAGCCTTGGCCGCGAAAAGCGGCGCACGTGCCATTTTCGTTCAAAAGCAAACACATTAAGGACGGCGCCCTAGTACCCTCTTATCGTCTTGTACATACGGAATGGACCGAGATACGCTGTAGCGAGTTTGGCCCATCCGGTAACTAGTGTAGTGTCCCTTAAATAACTTTACAGTTAAGCCGCCTTCTTTTTTCCCTCGGGGCAGGGTGGATCTGGGCTTGATCTGCTCCATCTTGACCCGCGCCCGCTCGATCTTCTTGATGATGTC
>JBOIEG010000824.1:0-5061 GCA_050740915.1 Gammaproteobacteria bacterium
CCTTTCAGGTGAACGAAGGTCATCATCATATGTGAGTGAATAGGAATTCCAAACGGCCCTTTTGACTCGATAGGACTATATCGCTGGGTCGGCGGGTGGTCAATCACACGAAATAGTGGATGAGAACTTGTGCGCTCATGGGGTTTTCGGGGCTATTGATCAGCCTGAGCGGGCTGATGTCAGAGCCCGATGAGCGGTGTGTGCGAACCCAGGCCGAGCGGGAGTTCGACGCTGTTGCAGGAGCGCTGTCGGTGCGGGGTTAGGCGGCGTGGAAGAGATCGAGTCGGCGCGCGGGTGAGCGCGGTGGTGCCCGGGCGGACAAGCCGAGATGGGTAAGGACCTTGGCGATTACGGTGGGGTTGAGGATGGCGGCGATGATCTTTAAGGTGCCGCCGCAGTGGGGGCACTGTTCGATGTCGATATCGAATACGCGTTTGAGCAGCTGGGCCCAGCTGATGCTTTTTCTCAGCGGGATGTTGCCCGTGGTGGATCACAAACCCAAATACGTAGGGCGGCTCGGCAAAGAACTTGACGCAGAGTCTGGGCGCGATGCGCTTTATACGGCGAGTATGAGTGCGCTCTCTGCCGCGCGAGCTCATCTCGGCACGCTCGATAAAGTCACGAGGGTCGTCCGATTGGGAATCTACCTGGCAACGTCTGGAGATTTCTTCGATCAGCCGAAGGTTGCCGATGCCGCTTCGGAGCTCTTCGAAAGTATCTTCGGGAAAGAGAAGACCTCAGTCCGTATGGTGCTCGGCGTCGCCAGCTTACCGCTAGGCATGCCAGTCGAACTTGAGGTGATCCTGGAAGTGGCAGAGTAACGAGACGGCACAGGATCTTCTCTGTCGCCTACATCACACACGGAGGTTGATCATGGCAACGCAATTCGAGTCCACATCCTGGACCAGGACAGGTCTCACAACCCGGCTGGGTATTGAGTACCCGATCATTCAAGGGCCGCTGGGAGGTTTGTCATCCCAACGCTTGTCCGCCGCCGTTTCGAACTTCGGAGGTCTTGGCTCATTTGGGGCTCACGGGCTCGGCCCTGACGCAATCCGAAAAGTCATTCGGGAGATTCGTTCCCTGACGTCGAAACCATTTGCAATCAACCTTTGGGTGTCGATGGAAGACGAGGGAGCTTCTGCATCCGACGAAAGCGCTTTTCAGCGCAGTCTTTCCCATCTCTCGCAGCACATCGAAGACGTGCAAGGTGTTCTCCCGAGCTACATGCCCTACGTTCCGATTCGCTTTGAAGATCAGGTCCGGGTTCTGCTTGAAGAGAAAGTACCAGCCTTCAGCTTCATCTATGGAATTCCTCCCAAGGAGATTCTCGATGAGTTTCGTCATCGCGGCACCGCAATCATTGGGACAGCAACGACTGTTGATGAGGCGATTGCCCTGGACGAGGCGGGTGTAGATGTCGTCGCTGCTTCTGGCTTTGAAGCGGGAGGCCATCGCGGGTCATTTCTACGGCCTTCGGAAGAATCTCTCATTGGCACCATCGCCCTCGTGCCCCAGGTCGTAGACGCTGTGAAGCTACCGGTGGTAGCCGCCGGAGGCATCGCCGATGCTCGCGGGATCGTTGCGGCGTTTGCCCTCGGCGCATCCGGTGTGCAGATGGGACCCGTGTTCCTTACATGTGAGGAGTCGGGTGCCAGCCCGAACCATCGCAAGGCTCTTCTAAGCCGCGAGGCAGGCACGACCGCTCTCACCAGAGGTTTTACGGGAAGACTCGCCCGAGGTATCGAGAATCAATTGCTTGATGAGCTGAACAAGAAAGATGCGGAGATCCTTCCGTATCCGCTTCAACGGGCACTCGTCCGTCATCTTTCTATTCCCGCTGAGAAGGCCGGACGTCGCGAACTTCTACGACTGTGGGCTGGACAAAGCGCTGGCCTCTCTCATTGCGAGGACGTGAATGTCCTTCTCAGCAATCTCGTCACGCAAGTGTCTGCAATCGGTGGAAGCGTTCAGCGCTGGAGCGGCGAACGCTCTTCTCACCGCCTCTCCAAAGGAGGTATTGAAATGAACCGTCAACACAGAGGAGGTATTCAAAATGAAGCGTAAAACACATCGCGTCAATGGTGATCGTCTCGGCATCCCTCTTCGTCGTGGGCATCACGCTCGCGGCGCAGGACCGGTACACGCTTAAATCGCCAAGCGGTATCGCGTATTCGGAATTCAAGGGCTACGACACGTGGGAGGCGATTGCCCCGAGCCAGCCCGCTGACGCCGGCGGATGCGGATCGGCGCCACCTCCGGGGTGCATCAAGGTGATTGTGGGGACTCCCGTGATGATCAAGGCGTACAAGGACGGATTCCCGTCCAAACTCAAGGTCGTTCCCGACGGCGCGATGATGGCCAAGATTGAATGGCGGATGCAGATAAAGCGCCCCCCCGCAACGGCTTATGAGGTCGCCGTGCCGGGGACGTATAGCGAGGCGACGTTCATGCTGAAGGACTCGAAGCGATTCCCGAAGACGAACGGATGGGGGTACGCCTCGTTCAGATACGACGCAGCCTCCGACACGTTCAAGGCGTTCGGGGACGGCCCGGAGTTCGCGAACACTTGTCACGCGTGCCACACGGCTTTTGTGAAATCGCGCGACTTTGTCTTTACGGACTATCCGAAACGGTGAGCGCACATGCGCCCCCAAGGCACAGCGCTGATCACTGGCGCCTCCCCGGGGATAGGCGCCGTATATGCCGACGCTGCACGTGGCGCGGGCGCAGCAGCCGAGTATCCAGCGCACCGAGCTCCAGGGGCACGATCTCGGCGCCCCCGGACGCGAAGTCATCCCAGTGCGCGTCGACCTGTCGAAAAAGGGAAGCCGCTCGTCGCGATGGTGAAGTGAGCGCCCAGTGAGCTGACACTAGTCGTGGCCGCAGCGTCTCTTAACGATCGTCGGAGATGGACCATGATGAATGTGACATACGACAAGCAGCTCACTGCACTTCTGGTGATCGATCCGTATAACGATTTCATTTCCGAGGGAGGCAAGGTATGGAGTCGTCTGAAGGCTGTTGCAGAAGCAAATAGTTGTGTTCCTCATATGTTGCAGATCCTGAATGCGGCGCGAAAGGCGGGGCTTCGCATCTTCTACGCGTTGCATCGTCGATACCGTCCGGGCGACTACGAGACCTGGAAGTACATCGCGCCGACTCAGGAGGCAGCCTGGTCGCGAAAGACCTTCGAATACGGGACGTGGGGTGGCGAGATCCGCAGCGAATTCGCACCTCAACCGAGCGACATTGTGGCCCTCGAGCATTGGTGTTCGTGCTCGATGGGGTCTATCGCAGCACCGAGGGCGTGCCGGTGTTCCATGAAGTGCGTGCCCCCACCACCGCAGAGCTGCAGTCGCTACTCAGCCGCATTATCAAGCGCCTCATGAGGTTATTGAGCCGCGAAGGCTATCTCATCGAAGAGCGGGGGATGACGTATCTGGCCAACACCGATCCGGATCTCGCGCTCGGGCCCCTGCAATCGGCGGCCTGCACCTATCGCATTGCGCTTGGACCCCGGGCGGGGCAGGAAGTACTGAGCTTGCAAACCGTCCCGACACAAGCGCCGTCGCCTCCCGCCGTGCGCTGTGTCAGTGAGCAGGGTTTTAGCCTCCACGCCGAGGTGCGCTGCGCCGCCCATGAGCGCCACCAGCTCGAACACTTGTACCGCTGCATCACCCGCCCTGCCATTGCCAACGAGCGGCTGACACGCAACCGTGCCGGACAGGTGGTGCTCACCCTGAAGACACCCTATCGAGATGGCACATCGTGATATCACCGCTCGAATTCATGCAACGGCTCGCCGCGCTCGTCCCTCGACCAAGGCTCCATCTCATTCGCTTCCACGGCGTGCTCGCGCCCAACGCGAGGCTCCGCGCCGAGATCATCCCCAGCCCGCCGGTCAACGCCAATGACAAGCTAGCCGACCACGGTGACCCACTCCCTCCCTCGGCACTAGCCCGCATCCGTTGGGCCAGGGCGACAGGAACCTTGGTCTTCTTGGCCTCAAGAATCGCCGATAGGACATCAGACTTCATTCGACTGATCGGCTCGATAAAAACCTGGATCCGGCCGCCGCAGCTAAGCCCCCAGGCATTCTCGTTTGCAATGCTAAAATCGAGCAGTGCCGGTACCCCGGTCTCGAGGACCTCCAGTGCGCGGCGCACCACTTCCCCCTCGATGCAGCCTCCCGAAACCGAGCCCATGAATCGCCCCGAATCATCAGCTAGCAACTGACTTCCCGGCGGGCGCGGCGATGAGCCCCAGGTCGCCACAACGGTTGCGAGCGCGCCGTGCCGCTCTTCACTCCGCCACCTAGCTGCCAGTTCCAACAGGTCCATCTCATGCCCCATATGACCCCTTTCGCGTCGACAAAAGGGGTGGGAGCGGTAGTGTGGGTATGGGTAGTCATGCTCGGTCTTCGTGCATCGCATGGCCGGTGCGGTTGGCGCACCAGCCCCTCTTGGTGTTCGTGACGCTCATAAGGCTGCTTGTGAGCTGCGGCGAAGGGGGCATCGCCTTTTCTTCGCGACACTCACCACTTTTGCCCCGGAGCCATCAATGTGAGGTTACCGGACCACCAATGGTCCCGGCCTGAGAATCGTTGTCGCGGAGCGGCGCCTTCGGCGGCTTAGGTCGCCCAGCGTCGTTCCAGCCTTTCGGTGGACGTGGGAGTTGGCCGTTCATGATGTCGTCGATCTGCTCAGCGTCGATCGTCTCGTACATCATCAAGGCCTCGGCCATCGAGTGCAGCGTGTCGAGATTCCCTTCGAGGATGTCCTTCGAACGCTGATAGTTCCGATCGACGATCCGACGGATCTCCTCGTCTATCGAATGCGCGGTCTCATCGCAGACCGTCTTCTGCTGCGTCACGGAGCGCCCGAGGAACACCTCCCCCTCGTCTTCCCCGTAGGCCAAGGGCCCTAAGGGCTCCGAGAGGCCCCACTTGGTCACCATGTTGCGCGCAAGCTCGGTTACCCGCTCGATGTCGTTCGAAGCCCCTGTCGTCACCTGCTCGACGCCAAAGATAAGCTCTTCCGCCACCCGACCCCCAAAGAG
>JBOIEG010000825.1:0-1192 GCA_050740915.1 Gammaproteobacteria bacterium
CCCATGTCTCCAGCGGCGTGCGTTCAGCCGGCTGCAACTTGATCGCCACGCGGGTGTTCGGCATGAGCGAGACCATAGCAATCACTGGAAAGTCTGTAAAGTTATTTAAGGGACACTACACTAGTTCATTTCGTATTGCTAAAGATAGTTGAAAACTCGAGGTTTCGCTCCCCTGAAAAGCCCGGAGATCCTGGCCGCGCCGCGTTGGCGCGGTGGACCGCGCTTAGGCTGTAAAGGTCACTTTGGGCTCGACTTGGGCTTGCGATGCTCGCGTTCGCTCAACAAAGCGCCGATGCCGGACAGAAATCCGTTGGTGACCAGCCACGGGATGACACTGGCGAGAGCCGGCATCTCTTGAGAGGTAAAAAAGGCCATGATCGCGGCCGCTACGGCGGAGGCAAGGGTGCCGAGCGCGCCCACGAGCGCACCATGGAAAAAACGGCGCTCGCCTGCGATGCGCCCTGCGACGAAGCCCGATACCCCCACCGTCGCAAAGCCGAAGACCTGGTTCAAGATCCACAGGGCGGGAAATGGTTCAGTATCAGAAAATACCTTGGCTGCAACAGGAACGATAAGGAGATGCGCGCAGTAAAGCGCGGCAAACACGAGCACTCCGTAACCAACGGCTTTCAGGTTGAACACGGTTGTTGAATGAGCGAGTCTCGATCCTATTGCAACACGTTCACGGGCTGCATACAACGTTGGCTCTTTTTCCAAGAGGCCCATCATCGTCGCCTGGGGTCTTGCCAGCTATGGCGTCTTGCAAGCGCGGGAACCCGTGGCCCGCCCGAGAGAGCAAACACACGGATCGGATTGGCGATTCGGGCACCGTGGTCTGTAACATTCGAAGGAGGTCAGTTCAAGCACCGGCCCCAAAACTCCGTCCTTCAGATCAGGCGAGTCCGCCTTTCGCCGGGGCCAGGCGCGGACCCGTGCAACCTTAGTCGCCAGTCATTGCGTCGAGGCCTCCGCGTTTCCTAAACTCCTTAAAGGGATGAGCAGAGGAAGATCCGAAGACAATTCATTGGCGACGATCTGGAGGCGGTGGATCGGACGAAGTCTCTCAGCTAGTGTAGTGTCCCTTAAATAACTTTACAGTTAAGCCGCCTTCTTTTTTCCCTCGGGGCAGGGTGGATCTGGGCTTGATCTGCTCCATCTTGACCCGCGCCCGCTCGATCTTCTTGATGATGTC
>JBOIEG010000826.1:0-3119 GCA_050740915.1 Gammaproteobacteria bacterium
TTCCCTACCGTACGTCAATATACTCCGGGTAGTCCGCCACGGTCAGGCCAAACCGCGGGTTCGGCAAGCCTGTCAGAGGGCGCTCGTCCAGGGCCTCCCGCAAGGCGATATAGGGGAGGTTGACCCCGGACTTGCAAGCGATGCCTATCCCGCCCGACAGCCGCGGGTTGACCTCGAGACACTTGGGCACACCACCGCCGACTTTGATTTGGATGTTGAACAGCCCGTTGAAATTAAAACGCTCGGTAATACCGCGGGCCAACGTGTGTATTCCTGGATCGGCGTCGATGCGCTGTCCGAGCCGCAGCTTGCGGCGCGGGATGGCATAGATCAACTCGCCTTGCCGCGCGTAGCAATCGACGCTGTATTCCGGGCCGTCCAGATATTCCATCACCAAGAGCGGGCCGAAACCATCCCGGCTGCCGAGCGCCCGGCGCAGGTCCTCGAGCTGGATGCGATACAGACTGGTGTTCATGAGCTCATGGTAGGGGTCGAGGTGTTCGTGGATGACCTTGAAACCGAGCGCGTAAACACCCACCTCGGGCTTGATACAGGCCATGCCATGCCGCTGCCGGATCAGGGCGTAGGCGTGGTCGAATTCCTCCAAGGTGCTCACGGACACATGGTCCGGCACGGGTACCGCCATTTCCGCCAGCGACCGATATAACCCGCTCTTGTTTTCGAGGGTGGCGATGACTCCGGCATCCCCCGGCAGCATCACCCGAGTTCCGCATTCGGCGGCAAACTGCCGGCCCTGGCGCGCAATCGCGGTCAGCTCGCGCCCCGGGAAAAAGGCCGCAACTTGTTGCTCGCGGGCGATCTGCAGGCACTGTGCGACATAGTCATCGGGGTCGCTTGAAGGGGTCTCCACTAGGCCGCGGTCCGCCACCCGCAACCCCACCGCCTCCGACAGCACATGGCTCGCCAGGGTCTCAAAACGGCTTTCGGCGTCCCCGGCCTTGATCAGCCGTATCGCGTGAACATTGTTCGAGACCCCACGCCCGAACCAGACCGTCTGCGGGCGCGGCCGGGACACGCGCTAGAGTATCCCTCGGATCTGCGGCATCATCGCATCGAAGGTGCCACCCTGGCCGGGCTCGCCGATCGCGTGGAGCTTCCATTCCTGGTTGTGGCGGTACAGCTTGGCCATGATCATGCCCGTGTGCGGACCGGAGGCCGAGAGATCATAGCGAGCGATCTCCCTGCCGCTGGCCGCGTTGACCACCCGGCAAACGGCATTGGCCACGGTGCTGAAATCCTGGCCGCGGAAGGAATTGACCGTGAACACCAGGCTTTTGACGCCGGCCGGCACCCGCGTCAGATCGATATTGATCACCTCGTCATCGCCTTCGCCTTCCCCGGTGAGATTGTCCCCGGTATGCACTACACTGCCATCCTTGCTCTTGAGCTGGCGGAACCACACCACGTCGACCTGTTGGCCGGATTCGTCGAACATCACGCACGAGGCATCGAGGTCGATGGAGCCGCTCCCGCCCCCGCCGAGCAAGCCACCCAAGAGCCCTTTCTTCGGGCTTTTTGCCACATCCCAACCGAGGCCCATGAAGATGCGCGTCAACCCCTCGCCGGATTCTTTATCCAGCGAGATCTTCTGGCCCTTGACTAGACTGATTGCCATAGGATTACCCCTTATCTTTTAGACCAACTCGTTTGAAGTGCCGGTGCCGTCATTTCCGCCCCGCCTCCCAATTGAACCCGAACCCATAGTGCCGATCGCACGGCTGGTGGTCGGGAAAATAGCGCTCCTCCTTGGTGATCTCGATCCGATCGCCTTGATGGGTGATCTGGCAGATCGCGCAGAACAGGTTACGGACATCCGGATTGTTCAGGTCCATCAGGATCTCGTTGCCCTCCTGATCGCGCACCCGCAACCGCCCGCCGACGTCAGTGAAGTTACTCGTTCCTTCGTAGATGAAGGCGAAGACGACTACCTGGCGGATGAGATCGGGGCGCAGGATGTAGAGGTTCTCGCCGTCCGTGGCGGCGCCGGTCCGGTCATCCTTGTCTAGATAGACATACGGGGACATGGACTTCGATCCGAAATGGTTCCCGAGCGCCTGGATCACGCCCTTTTCCCCGTCCTGCATCTCGTACATGCAGCCGAGGTCGAGGTCCGCGGACTTGGCGCCCAGACCGAACAGGCCGCCTTTCTTGATCGTCTGATCCCAGTTCAGGTTGATGTGGATGGGCTGTGGCTGGTTGTCCTTCCTGAGGCTGACCGCGCTCGACTGGCCCTGCTTTTCCAGGGTGACCTTGGTCAAGCGTACCGGCGGCGACGTGGGGGCAGGCGGCGGGGGCGGAGCGGCGGCACCCGCGGGCTCGACCTCCGTACCACCGAAATGACGCAGCAAGGCCCCAAGCCCACCATCGAATCCCTGCCCGGTCAGAACGAGCCGCCATAGTCCATCCTTTCGGTACAATTCCGCCAGGACCATGGCACGCTCCTGCCTGAAGTCCGTTCCGGAGAAGGCAAAACGCGCCGTTTCCGTGCCCCGCTGCAAAAACCCGAGGTGGCTGGATCGGATGTCGGCCATGCAGCCCGAACCGTCGATGGCGCAGGTCAGCACCAGTCTTTGCACGGCTGCCGGGATGCGGCCCAGGGCGAACGCGAAACGGGCGATCTCCCCGGTTGCGCCTTCGATCAACCGTATCCCGCCGCAAGGAGTGGCCTTCTGGTTGTAAAACACCATATAGGCATCCTGCCAAAGCTTGCCGTCGGCGCCGGCCCCAAAACAGGAGGCGTCCACGCTCAGACTGGATTGGATGGCGAGGGCGACCTCGAAGTCCGTCCCGTCGATGACCTCCGCGAGTTTAATCCGTTGCCCGCGCTGTAGCTCTTTCATCGTTGCCCTTCCTCCAGGATCGCCCGACTAGACCATGCTCGCGGTGCATCGGCCCGCGGTCGATCGGCTAGACGCTGACGCCATGGTTCTTGGCCAGCGCGCCCAGGCCGCCGGCGAATCCCTGGCCGACGGCCTTGAACTTCCACTCGCCGCCGTGGTTGTACATCTCGCCGAACACCACGGCGGTCTCGGTGCTGAAGTCCTCGGATAGATCGAAGCGCGCGATCTCGTTGTTGGTCTCTTGGTTCACGATGCGCA
>JBOIEG010000827.1:0-4777 GCA_050740915.1 Gammaproteobacteria bacterium
GACATCATCAAGAAGATCGAGCGGGCGCGGGTCAAGATGGAGCAGATCAAGCCCAGATCCACCCTGCCCCGAGGGAAAAAAGAAGGCGGCTTAACTGTAAAGTTATTTAAGGGACACTACACTAGCGTGCGTCAGCGCAGCGCTGGGGAGTGCCCGACATCGAGCGGGATCCGTTTCCAGGTCGTCGGCGAGATCCTCTTGTGCGCTGGCCTGGCATAGACGGCAGTCGTATCTAGCAGCCTGTCGGACTTAGGGAGCCGTAGCGAGGCGAGCGGGAAATCGAGGACAGATTTTCGATCATTTGAGGCGAATAGTGGTAACTATTTAACGGAAATGATCGGAAATACGGACCGATTTCCCTCCGCCGCAGTAGGTTCTTCCTAAGTCCGACAGGCTGCTGGAGGCAACGACACGCAAGGCGTGACTGCGACAGGGCTGCCGAGCGAGCCATCGCGCGTTAACGCCTTGCAAGGCGTGGGGCCGATCCTTGCTGCCAAGCTCGCCCGGCTAGGCATGCATACGCTGGAGGATCTGCTGTTTTTTCCTCCCCTGCGCTATGAAGACCGCACCCGGATCACGCCGATAGCCACACTCAAGATTGGCGTGCGCGCCCTGATCCAGGGGGTCATCGATTTTTCTCAGGAACGCACAGGCCGTCGTCGCGCTCTCGTAGGGCGGCTTAGCGATGGTTCTGGGACCATCGGCCTCCGCTTTTTTCACTATACGCGCGGGCAGCGGGAGCAACTGGTGCGGGGGGTGGCTTTGCGCTGTTATGGTGAAGTGCGCGCGGGGCATTATGGTTTGGAAATCGTTCATCCCGAATATCGCCGCATCGATCCGAAACACCCGCCACCGGTGGACTCCTTTCTGAGCCCGGTTTACAAGACGACGGAGGGTCTGGGCCAAACCGCTCTGCGCAAGCTGATCGCAACGGCGTTGCAGATTCTAGAGCGAGGTTTGTGTCCCGACTGGCTGCCGGCAGAAGCCACGGAGAGACTAGGCATGCCCTCGCTAGAGAACGCGATCGAGTTCCTGCATCGTCCCCCGCCCGATGCGTGTATGCAAACACTGCTCGAAGGGCGGCACCCGGCGCAGAGGCGGATCGCCTTTGAAGAGTTGCTCGCCCATCAGCTGGGGTTGCGACGTCTGCGCACGGAGTTACGCCGGAATCGCGCGCCGCCGTTACGCCCGTTGCGATCGCACGGTTTCCTTAAGCAGCTACCATTCGCGCTGACCGTGGCTCAGAAGCGTGTCTTAAGAGAGATCGCAAGCGATTTGACTCGCAGCACCCCGATGCTGCGCTTGTTGCAAGGGGATGTGGGTTCAGGCAAGACAGTCGTAGCGGCGGCAGTGGCGCTACAGGCTTGGCGGTCGGGTTTTCAAGTCGCGATAATGGCCCCCACGGAGTTACTGGCGGAGCAACACCTGCGTACTTTTCACCGTTGGTTGGGGCCCGAAGGTGTGCCGTTGGTGTGGCTTAGCGGCAGTTTAAACAGGGGACAGCGTGCGCGAGCGATGGTTGAGCTTGCAAGAGGAGATCCTGTTATCGCGATAGGGACCCACGCACTGTTTCAAAAGGGCTTGCGATTTTCCAAGCTCGGTTTATGCATCGTAGACGAGCAGCACCGTTTCGGGGTATTCCAACGGCTAGCCTTACGCGATCAAGGGGTATCGGAACAGACATGTCCGCATCAGTTGGTCATGACCGCCACCCCCATTCCCCGAACGCTCGCAATGACGGCTTATGCGGATTTGGATGTCTCGGTCATCGATGAGCTGCCGCCCGACCGCCAACAGATTAACACGGTCGTAGTCTCCGACCGACGTCGGTCGGAGGTGATGACGCGCATCGCCAGGGCCTGTGCCTACGGACGTCAGGTATACTGGGTATGCACGCGCATCGACCAGTCGGAAGCGCTACAGTGGCAGGCCGTGACAGAGACCGCAGCCCAGCTGGCCCAGGCACTGCCATCGGTGCCCGTTGCGCTGATCCATGGGCGTATGAAGACCGAAGAGAAAGAGCGCGTGATGGCCGCGTTCAGCAACAACGAGGTCCAAGTCCTGGTGGCAACCACTGTGATCGAGGTGGGAGTGGATGTACCCAATGCGAGCTTACTGATCATCGACAATGCCGACTGCCTGGGGCTAGCCCAATTACACCAGCTGCGAGGGCGCGTGGGGCGCGGTACCCAAGCGAGCGATTGCGTGTTGATGTACCGTGCTCCATTGTCAGTGCTGGCCAAAGAGCGTTTGCGAATATTGCGCGAGACTAACGATGGCTTTGAAATCGCCGAGCGGGATTTTGCGTTGCGGGGACCCGGAGAGATCCTCGGAACCCGGCAAGCCGGTATGCCCCAGTTTCGGGTAGCCGATTTGAACCGGGATCGTGACTGTTTGCCTCGGGTACGAGAGGCGGCGGACATGTTGGTAGAAAAATATCCCGATTGCATCGATCCCCTGATCCGCCGGTGGTTCGCGACTGACGTAGAATACGCCAATGTGTAAGCCGCTCGGCCCGGTTACGGAAGCGTAAACGGCATGCGTTTGTTGAGGGAGCAGGTCGCGCACCCGAAGCTCTGTTCCAGGGGAAAGCAATATATCCGATTGATGCGCTTAGACAAGCCTATCGGGATCTTGCTTCTGTTGTGGCCCACGCTGTGGGCGTTGTGGATAGCCTCACAGGGCCGACCCCATCCATGGGTCCTGACCGTGTTCCTGGCCGGGGTGGTATTGATGCGCTCGGCGGGCTGCGTGATCAACGATATCGCGGACCGCAAGTTCGACGCGCACGTGGCTCGCACCCGTTCAAGGCCGCTGGCCGGGGGGACGGTAGCGGTGCGCGAAGCGGTGATTTTGTTTTTGCTGCTGGTCGGTACTGCGTTCGCTTTGGTGTTGTCGATGAATCCTTTGACCATCGCCTTGTCCTTCGTGGGAGCGGGGCTCGCGGCTGTGTACCCTTTCACCAAGCGCTACACCCAACTCCCGCAAGTGGTCTTGGGCCTCGCCTTCGGTTGGGCTGTGCCGATGGGTTTCGCCGCTGAGACCGGTGAAGTTTCGCCAGTGGCTTGGCTGTTATTGCTAGCGACGGTGTTGTGGGCCCTGGTGTATGACACCATGTACGCGATGGTGGATCGCGAAGACGATGTCAAAATTGGAGTGAAATCGACCGCCATCCTGTTTGGCTCGGCCGACCGGCCTATCCTTGGGATGCTGCAGCTGTCGATGTTGGCGGTATTGTTTAGCGCGGGGCACGCTCTGGGGCTCGGTTGGGGGTATTGGTTCTCGTTGCTCGGTGCTGCTAGCTTTGCGATTTGTCATCAATATCTGATCAAAGACCGCGATCCGGAACGCTGCTTCCTCGCCTTTAAAAACAACAATTGGCTTGGTGCTTGCGTCTTCGCTGGGTTACTCGTCGAGTATCTGTAGAGCGGCGGGTGATCCCGCTTGATAGCAACGATTTTGGAGGATTTTATGAAGCCGTTTTTCTATTTTTTTACACTGCTCGCAGTGGTGGCGGCGGTTCCGGTCACGGCAGCGGCCCAGTCACGCTACCAGGTCATCTCCCTCTCCGAAGGGGTCGATATGGGGTCTGAGAAGGTGATGATCCTCGATAGCACGTCCGGGCATCTCTGGACCTGGACAAAAAGTCCTTCTAGCCGTGGCAGCGCCGGGGGACGTGTGATCATCTACCAGGGGCAGGTGCGCCCTGGCAAGCGCCTTGGGGAGGTCATCGAGCGCCAGGAATGGAGCGGGAACTGAAGCTCAGTGTTGACAGTGCGAGCAATAGAAGCTCGCACGCTGCAAAGTCCGCAGCTTGCGTACGGCACCGCCGCAACGTCTGCACGCTTGCCCAGCGCGTTGGTATATGGCAAGCGCCTGAGCGAAATACCCGGGTGTTCCGTCGCTGCGGGTAAAGTCGCGCAGGGTCGTTCCTCCCTGTTGAATGGCCTCTTCTAATACCGCACGGATCGCTCGCGCAAGCGCCTCGTAGCGTTTGCGAGACACCCGCCTTGCTTCTCGAGCGGGGTGGATCCCTGCCCGGAAGAGGGCTTCGTTGGCGTAGATGTTACCCACGCCAACCACCACGCAGGCATCCATGATAAAGTGTTTTACGGCAGCGCGACGGGCCCGTGCTAATCCGTAAAGGTAGGCGCCGGAGAACCCTGGATCCCAGGGTTCGGGGCCGAGGCGAGCCAGCAGGGGATGCTCCTGAACCTCTACTCGGGTCCAAAGCACGGCGCCGAAGCGGCGTGGATCGCGCAACCTAAGGCAGACGCCGTTAGCCAACACCAAGTCCATGTGATCGTGCTTGTCAGCCGGGATAGCCGCCGGTAACACCCGCAAGCTGCCCGACATCCCAAGGTGAAGGATTAAGGAGCCACGGCGGGTGTGAAGCAGCAGGTATTTTGCTCTGCGGGCAATGTCTTCTATGGTCTGCCCCGCGAGCTCGGTTTTTAGGGTCTGAGGGATGGGCCAACGCAACTTGGGTTGGCGGATGATGACTTGCTCTACCCTTTGGCCAAGGACATGAGGGACGATACCGCGTCGCGTGATCTCCACTTCGGGTAATTCAGGCATCGTGGCTACCGACCTACGCGTCGTCCCGTTAGCGCTGTGTTGGATGAGCTTGGAAATCGGCCCTGCACCATCACAGTCAATTCCAATAGAGGTATGAGTCTGAACGATCGGTTTTGAATTGCTAATTGAATAACCGATTGTTGTTGCCTGTGGAGCTTGTGGACAGCCGCCGACCTGTGGGCAAGCGGTGGGAAACGCG
>JBOIEG010000828.1:0-1563 GCA_050740915.1 Gammaproteobacteria bacterium
CTCATGGCGGTGTGCTCCTTCTTCTCGGGCTCGCGAGCCCGGCTGATTGGTTGATAAACAAAAGGGTACACCGCCTTCACTTTTACACACCCTTCGATGGTACCTCCCTGTAAGCGCTCTTCAGCAGGCCCCGCCAGGTACGAAGGATAAAAAATGCTCTTATCTTCGGAACCCGCGCTGAGCGCATAGATAGGCGCGAACGCTGTCCGATGAATGACGGGCAGAATCGGTTGGACATAAAGGGGCAATTGCCGTGTCGACAGCGCTTGCTCCAGCCAGCGGCCCCAATTCTCAACAGGCGTCGCTTCGCCTTCGATCTCTTTCGTCGACACTTGGTACACGTGAACACGGCTTGCGCCACTTTCTCGAGCCGCTTTGGACGCGTTTGCCGCTTCGGCGAGCACCGCCTCAGCATCGGCGCTATCCGAGCTGAGCGGGACGACCCCAGCCGCCAGACTTACCCGAAACCGCTGGTGCTCCCATTTGAACCGAAAGGCGTCGAATTTGGCGACCAAGCCCTCAGCAAAGCTCACACTTTGCTGTACTGGCACTTGCTCTAGCAAGACCGCAAAATGGTCATCGACCAAACGCGCAGTGGCCCCAGCTCCTTCGGCGTAGGCCCGGACCTGCCCTGCGACCTCAGCCAAAAAAGCATCGGCGGCTTCTCTACCCCAGCGGTCGCTTAGCAGACGCAAGCTATTTAAGTCCGCGTACACCAGGCAGTGATGCGTGCCCTCTTCGCGGGCTCGGATCACGGCTTGTTCCAGCAAACCCACGAATCGCGCACGATTAAACAGCCCGGTAAGCGGATCGTGGTGGGCACGCCATTCCAAATCGTTGTGATTGCGATAAAGCGAGGAGCGCACTGCCCGGTCGATCAACGGCAATTCCGCATCAGCCGATATTCGGGCCGTGCCACCTAACAGGTGTGTAGCCAAGCCCTGCAGGCTCATAGCAGCCGCCTCCTGCCCCGCGCCATCGGCAAAGACAAAGCGGCGGTGGCCCTCACCGACCCACGCGAGCTGCAAGCGCTTCGGAGGATCCGAATCGAGCTTAAACTCGACCCCATCTCCCGCACATAATCCCTTGGCCCGCTCTAGCCACACATCCCGTTCGCGGTGCCGCTCTGGTGGAGCGACACTCTCCGTCTCGGCCGATGCGTGGCTTGCTCGATCAGAGCTGTGTCGCTCAACGAGCTCTTGTACACGTTCTTGGTACTGTGCCGATTGCTGTTCTACCAGACGATCCACGTCGTGGAGCAGGTCCGGTTTGACCGCTGCACCGCGGTTGAGATCTTCTACCATGCGCGACATTAGGCGCCGACTGCTCTCTCGCAAAGGATCATCGTGCGGCACTAGCGAATCCAATCGGGCGAGGTGGTTTAGAGCCCGACGCACGGGGTGCGATTCCGCAACCAGGAACTCCTCGTCCTGGATCGCTAGTGTAGTGTCCCTTAAATAACTTTACAGTTAAGCCGCCTTCTTTTTTCCCTCGGGGCAGGGTGGATCTGGGCTTGATCTGCTCCATCTTGACCCGCGCCCGCTCGATCTTCTTGATGATGTC
>JBOIEG010000829.1:0-1567 GCA_050740915.1 Gammaproteobacteria bacterium
GACATCATCAAGAAGATCGAGCGGGCGCGGGTCAAGATGGAGCAGATCAAGCCCAGATCCACCCTGCCCCGAGGGAAAAAAGAAGGCGGCTTAACTGTAAAGTTATTTAAGGGACACTACACTAGAAGAACCACGTTCAACTGGTATTGGCACCCTCGCCGACCACGATCTCTTTCACCCGCAGGTTTTCAGCAACCGCCCGATAGCGGCCGGGACGGCTCAAGACCGCCGCATCGATCTCATCGGGATTGGCGTGCCAGCACATGGGTCTCGTGCAAGAGGTGAGAAGTCCATGGGCAACAGGTCCTGTACCGGGGTCACCGAATCAGTCGGGCCCATGCCCTACCGTGTATCCAATTGAGTACTTGGTCGAGCGTTTCCTTCTCTTTTCCATCGAACCAATAGTTCGTACCAGGAATGCAGGGCTGATCCGATTTCGCCTCGTCGGGTCCGTCAACGATAATCGCCGGCAGACGCTCCGAGAGCTTCTGTGCGGGACCGAAGAGGGTGCTTGGACATCTATCCTTGACATGATGCACGATGAGGACAGGGATCTTCAGGGCACCGAAATCGAACTCGGAAAGCCCAACGCCGCGCCAGGGATTTCGTTCGTAAAAGCCAGCCATCAGTATCACGGCCGCAACGCGGTCGCCGAGCGCGTGCGCGACATAGGCGGCCGAAACCGTGCCCCGACTGTGACCCAACAGGACCAGTCGTGCCTCGGGATAGCGATCGTTTAACTCACGCGCCACCGCCGTCATATCCTCAAAGTGCCTCGCCGACCGCCGAAACTCTGAATCCATATCCGGCTGGTCGGAGGGCGCATCTATGACGGCGACCACGACTTCCGACCGTACGAGCAGATCGCGATGATGCGAGAAGAGATAGCTCCCCTTCGCTTCGATCCTGTCGCCCGTTCTCTCAAAACCGACGTTTCCTCCAGCGCCAGGAAACAATAAGAGAACCACTTGGGGATCGGTTGGACTCGGCTGTCACAGCAGAATCGGCTGGGTGACTCCCGGCCGCGTTTTTAGAGTAAACAGTTCGTCCGCGGTCGCGGGAGCGTTGACTAACCAGACGACAGCGGCGAACGCTACCACCCTAACCGCGGCATACAGGCGCCGAAAAGGCGTCATGCCGTCCCTCCTTCTTTCCAGCGAAGCCTAACGAAGCCTAGTGTAGTGTCCGAGAAATAACTGGTGATTTGCTTTTCTTTGTTCTGCTGCGCGGTGCGGTACAGCCGGGCTTGATCTGATCCAAAGTTTGACGGCACCGGGCGAGTTTGGTCTCCGCAAGGCTCACAATCGGGCTTGTTCTGGACGTGAGTCAGCAAACTGAATCCGCGTCATAACACCATCTACTTATTGGACACTACACTAGCCCTAGCGAGACCTAGCCTAGACCTAGTGTAGTGTCCCTTAAATAACTTTACAGACTTTTCAGTGATTGCTATGGTCTCGCTCATGCCGAACACCCGCGTGGCGATCAAGTTGCAGCCGGCTGAACGCACGCAGCTGGAGACATGGGGATCCGCACACGGAACTCCGCAACAGGTGGCGCTGCGCTG
>JBOIEG010000830.1:0-3365 GCA_050740915.1 Gammaproteobacteria bacterium
TCGTGAAGTGGGGGTGGATCGAGAGGCGGCAGACCGCTAACCATGCCAGCGTCCATTTCCGCCTCACGCCAGCGTTCGCGGAGACCGTAGAGATGGCCTGTGAAGAGGTCTCCGGCATCCTCCGACAGTGCGTTCACCTCGGTGCTACCGCCAATGAACCCCGCGCGGACGCTACGCCCATCTCGCCCGAGATCTCGGAGCGTCTGTGCGCCTACGCCTGGCAACACCTGATGCAACGGTTCCTCACACTCAACGAGCGGCCCAAGCGCTACGGTCGCGGGTACAGCAAGGCGGTCCTCCGCGGGGCAGCCATCGTCCTGCACTGGTTCATTCAGGCCGCGCTGCGGCAGGGCGAGCGCCTCGTCGCCTCCCTGCGCGGGCTCGCGCGGGAGACGGGTCTCACCTTCCGCAGCGCCAAGCACGCGCGGGCGCGGCTCATCGCTTGGGGCCTACTGGCCGAGCAGGACGGCGCATGGGGCCTGGACTACATGCGCCTGGTGCAATTGCTCTTCGAGGAAGGGGTACAGCTGCCGTCCGCCCCAGCCGTCCATCGTCGTAGCGTTAAGCATCATGACCACCTATCACCCCGATAGTCGAGATGTCCCGGAATCGCTCGAGGCGGTCCCCGGGGTCCGAGCGCCGGTCGCCACCGAACGAGGTCTCGTGGACACCCCCGGTGCCCTGCGCAGCGAGATCTGGCTGACGCTCCAGACTCGTCACGCACAACGGATCTTCACGGGGCGGCGGGCAACGCCTGAGAAACCGTACATCATCGGCCTCACGCGCTTTGGCGCAATCCTCTCGCAACTCCAAGTCTGCGTCTATGCCGATGATCCCTACGCAGACTGGTGGCTCATCAAAGTGGAGGAGGCCCTGCAGCAGGCGGCGCGGGAGGTCAAGGTGCTGCGTGAGGGGGTGGAGCAAGAGCTCAGTAGCACGCCGGGGATGGAGGTCAAGATCGCCGAATCGCTGCACGCCATCCGCGTGCCGCTTAAGTTCCGGAACCCCTTCGCGTATTCAGCGGCGCGCATCCTCGCGGATGTCGATACGCTCGTCCGCGCCGTCTTGACCGCCCGCCACATCGGGCTCATCGACCGGCGCGAGGCGGAGCGCTGCCTGGTGCTGGGGGCACGCGCCCTGCGCCGGGCGATGGGGACAGCGCTCGGGTACAAGTACGAGGGCGTGAAGCGCCAAGACCTCCGCGAGGGTAACGCCAAAGCCTCGAAGGCCCGCGAGCGCATGGGCGAGGTGCCCCCGGAGGTCCTCGACGGCACCCGGCGGGCGCGATATGCGCCCGAGAAGCGCTCAAGCAAACAACTGAGCGGCATGCCTATGATGCGTCCCGGCGGACTGGTTGAACGCAATGCGTCCCAATCTGCTGCCGATGACCATCGGATTGTTTGAAACACTTCGCTGGTGTAAACTTCCTACTAGTGAGTTAAACAGCTACCGAAACGGTAGCCCCTTCCCCGGTTTTCTAACCGGGTAAAATCGCTCCGCTTAAGCGTTGTAGCGTCTTGCATCGGGATGATGCATGCTCTTAACGAATACTGCAGGGAAGTCCAAGGGGCGTAAACCCCCGCTTGTTAGCGCAGGTAAGTTAGCACTTCTTCGGTACGGTAATGCCCCATCAGCTGGCTGGTTCGCTCCAGCGCGATCGACCACGCTATCCCGGAGCGCGTGAGCTCATCCACGCGCTGCTGCGCGAAGGTGTGCCGCAGGCCATGGATCCCGTGGCTGTAACCCAATGCACGTTGACTTGCATATGTCCACTGCGGGGACAGGCGGTTTCCCGCGGGTAGGGCGTAGTATTGCTTGATGCTATGTTCCAGGCCGCGGTGTATAAACTCGCGAGGTGTTGCAAGCCGGATGGATGCGAGCGAGCGGGCGGTCTCGGGGCGGACAGAGGATAGGTACTCATGGCCACCTTTGCCTATGAACGTGAATCGGGGCCAGTCCTCGCGACCTGAGAAGCGATCGGGCCGCAGCTGATCGAGCCTGGCATTACTGAGTGGTCTCTCTTCAGCCCGACATAGGGACGCCAAGTCTTGGACCCGGCAACCGCTTTCCACCAGGACCACCGTGGCAAGTCGCGCGGCGGGGGAGAGCAGAGATTGAACGAGCCGGATCTGGTCTGCCGTATAAGCTCGGCTTATTTGGTTTTGGGCTTCTTGGCTGCGACTTGGAACGGTGAGTGTCCCGATGTTCGGCAAGGTCTCCAGCGCCTTGGCGTAACCTTGCAGCGTTGCGGCCCGTAACCCGTCGTTGACCCGTGCGTCGATATAGGCTTGCGCCTGCTCGCGGGTAATCGCCGTGAGCCGCAAGGTGCCAATACGCTCTGCCGCACGGCTTAGATCTCCGATATACCGGTGCACGGTGCGATCCGAACGTAAGGCTGCACCGGAGGCTTTTGAGCAACCCCGATGAGCGCGCGCCAGGATCCAGGTGCGGGCCTGATCGCGCATCGTGCGCGAGGCATTTCCGCGGTCCCGCCCGCGCCCGCCGCGCTTACTCAACGGCCAGCCGCTTGAGGTAGCGGTGTACGGTGGAGGCGTGCACCTTGATACGCTTCCGGACCCTGAGCCACACGACAATATCGCGTTCACTCGCTCCCTGTTTCCAAAGTGCGGCAATCTCTTGGCGATACCGATCGAGCTTCCGGCGCCCAGGGGCTTGTGGACGTTGGCGCGCGACTGTGCGCACCCAGCGCACATGCTCGAGCTCCTGGCTCGCCTGGGAGCCCGACAAGGCCTCGGCAACTTCAGTCGATCGTCGCTTGCGTGCGATGCGGCGGATCAGGGGATCGGTTGGTTCCCCAGTGCGTAACGCGCGTGCGCGGGTAGTCCTCGGCAACGTGTTGGAACTCATGGAGCTGACCTATTCCCGTACCCGCAGGTGTTAACGCTAACGCGCTCTCGTCGCCGGAAACTGCTGCAACTCCCTGCTGCACGAGCCCTGCTGCGCCCACCCCCGCGCTTGCGAGGCGTGGTGCCGTTTCTGGGCCAGCGGGAAGGCGGTGCCCTGACGGGCACGGATAGCCCGTCAGGGCGGCGGTGACTCGCTGGCGCACGCGGTGTCACGGGTCGATTCCTGCAGCAATGCCCCCAGGGGGAACTGACTGCGCCAGGCATGACCAATGCGCCAACCCACGGCGAACTGCGCCAGATGCCGTCCTGGAGGAAAAGCTGTATCAGCGGGCGCGCTGGCGCTTGGCTTGGGACGGTGGCTCAGCGGGCGTGCCGTTCTCGGCCTGGCCCTTCGCGCGGAAGGTGACCGCCTCGACGCGGGATAAATCGAGGTCGATGCTATCGGCCTGTACCTCGATGCGGCTCACGGTCTCGCCGTCTTTGTCCTCCCACGTATCG
>JBOIEG010000831.1:0-1263 GCA_050740915.1 Gammaproteobacteria bacterium
AGACGCTTGATTCTGTCGGCGCGCTCCAAGTGCATGTGTTCGGGTGCAAGACAGCGGCGCGTGCCTTCCAGGAGGGCTTGATCCTGGGCGGGGACGAGCCGTCCGACTCGATCGTCGGGCGTACTTCGCTCGGCTGGGTAGTGCTGCGGGAAAGCCAGGCCCAGGGAGGGGCCTGCTAGGCGCGCCGAGGATGCAATGCAGGTATCCGCCCGATCCGGGCGATCCGACCGTGGCGGTCATTACCTACCCGTGGCGAGACGCCGAGGAGGAGGCGCGACCGGGTTGAGTCCGGTGGTTTCACTCACCCCGCGCCGTGGGGGATCCCTCCCCCACGGCGGGCGGGTCCCCCCAGGCTCGGGGGCTTTCCCGGAGATCTCGGCGAGACCTCGGGGAAGGCCCTAGCCCTTGATGGTGTTGTGACCCGTGCGGCTCGGGTATAAAGCCGCGCCTTTGCTGTTCGCTCGAACAGCCCCTATGCCACAGCGTGCCTGCGTTGTCCTGTGGCCGGCCGCAAGGCCGTTGCAGGCATTCATCCACACCGCGGGGTGGCTCGAGCCCCCTGGCGGGGTCTGGGCATTCCGCATTCTTTAACTTGAAAGGAGGTGCCCTATGGGATGGTTATTTACCTATAACAGCACGAAGCAGGAGCTCATCCGCGCGCTCTTGGGCGAGGTCATCATGGAGGTGGCGCCATGAGCACCGCCGTCCAGTGGGTAGACCCTGCGGTCGAGCAAGACCGCGTCATCGCCCGGGCGCTTGAGATCCTGACCCGCCGCCATGCCCGGGGCACACCGCTGACGGACCCCAAGGCCACCCGTGCCTACCTGCGCCTGCGGCTGGCGGAGCGGCCGTGCGAGATCTTCGGCGCGATCTTCCTGGACACCCAGAACCGGGTTCTCGCATGCGAGGAGCTTTTCACCGGCACTATCGACTCGGCGCAAGTGTATCCCCGCGTCGTGGCCCAGCGGGCGCTCCTGCATAACGCCGCCGCACTGGTCGTCTTTCACAACCACCCTTCGGGGGTGGCCGAGCCGAGCCGTGCGGACGAGCTCCTGACACACCGGCTCAGGGATTAATGCCAAGCTTGGCATTAGTCCTTTTATGAGAAGGAACCCGTAATGCGAAGCACTGCCGCAAAGGACTGATTTACCGGGCATCCGAGGTGGCTCTGCTTGGCATTATTTGCTTGAAGCTAAGAGGTCTTGCCTGGAAGGGGTGACACAATCTTTGGGTGTTTCATTGCCCAAGGAGATCGTCATGTCC
>JBOIEG010000832.1:0-1999 GCA_050740915.1 Gammaproteobacteria bacterium
GGGCCGGCTTACGCCGAGTTCTTCGGCGATCGACACATTGTTCTGGCCCGCCAGGGCGCCCAAGATAATCCGGCAGCGCAGCGCCACCTGTTGCGGAGTTCCGTGTGCGGATCCCCATGTCTCCAGCGGCGTGCGTTCAGCCGGTTGCAACTTGATCGCCACGCTGGTGGTCGGCATGAGCGAGACCATAGCAATCACTGGAAAGTCTGTAAAGTTATTTAAGGGACACTACACTAGCTGCTTGTAGAAGTCGACGGGTGTCGCCCCAATCTGCTGCATCCCGAGTAACTTCGGCATCGCCGTCCACTCTATCGCTTCCTTGCGCCAGAACATGCCAAAGGAAGTAATGATTTCATATTGCTCTTCCGATTCTTCTGATTCAGCTACATCTGGCGTAAGCTTCGGTAACACTATCGACACACCGGCGGTCCCAGCCCGCATGGCAAACGTACCTTTGGATACTCGGATGTATGGTGACGAATCCCCATCGTGCTTGATGGAGCTCGATATAAGAGCATTCACCGTCGCTGCTGGTGTAGCTCCGAGGTTCTTGCGCAAGCCTTCTGAAATTACCCGCTCCGTGATCTCATTGTAGTGGAGCGGTGTCGGGGATGAACCCAGAACCTTGTCTATGGCTTTTCGCCAAGTCAATTCAGCGGACATGATTTGGAGTGCTTAACTGTCAAACGCTGAATTAAGCCGAGCCGCGAAGCGGCTTCGGCTTGAATGAATTGTTAGGGCATCACGATCAAGGCTTGAGACCCGTGACCATGCTGTAGTAACCGAAGGTTGGCTTTACCTGAACGTCGCGAAAGCCTGCACCTCTGAGCATATCGGACAACTCACGACCGGAGTATTGTTCGCCCTCGGTCCATCCCATCATGCCCATGCTGAAGGCGGCTGCAGCAAAGGGACCAATCTTCTCATCATTGTACAGCACCTCATGAACGATGAGTCGACCCCCGCTATCAAGACTCTCGGCGCTCTTCGCTGTGAGAAACCGACACTTCTCTGGTGTCCAATCGTGGTAAATATTAGAGTAGAAGTGTAAATCCGCCGAGGGGAAAAGGTCATTCCACATATCGCCCGTCTGGGTCCCGATGCGACTGTCCAAACCGTAGCGCGCGATGGATTGTTTTGCGACCTCGCATACCGGACCCCTATCGAATACGATCGCTTGTAAATGCGGCCATCTCAAAACGGCGCCGATCGAATGCGCCGCAGAGCCGCCGGCGACGTCCAACATGAGGCGGTGTTGAGACAGATCAATGAGTTCGGGCCAAGCGGACGCAGGAGCCATGCTGATACTATGCATTCCGCGTGTGAAAGCCCGCGCGAGTTCGGCTTGCTCCTCATGAGACTTGAAGATATCCCCGCCTCCGTACACTTGCGCTGAATCCGTGAGCACAGCCTTCTCCAGGCTAGCAAAGGAGCACACCTGATAGTTGTCGATAACCAAGTCCCAGAAGAAGCCGAAGTAGGCGGGGCTCCCTTCGAGGAGGTAATCCTCGGCGAGGGCGGTAAGGGAATAGCGAGCGTCTTCTCGTAAATGCAAGAAGCCCAACGCCGTGGCGGCGCTGAGAATCGCCTGAGCTGGACGGCGTTTGATCTTCAGGGCATCGCAAACTTCCGGTAGGGTCCGTGCCTTCTCCGCGAGCAGGGGAAAGAGCTTCAGCCGATGCGCAAGAAGCAGCGCCGGGTAGCCATAAATCGCGTATGTAACATCCCAGAGCGGACGGTCGTCTGTTCGCGGCCTTGGGACTTTTGGAGATGCCTTCTGGCTCATAAACCCCTCCTTTGGCTTCTCGGGGCGCGACGATAAGAGTGTCCCCTGCAGTAAAAAGTTAGGTAGCGTACCCTTCACAAAGTGTACGCTAGTGTAGTGTCCCTTAAATAACTTTACAGACTTTCCAGTGATTGCTATGGTCTCGCTCATGCCGAACACCAGTGTGGCGATCAAGTTGCAGCCGGCTGAACGCACGCCGCTGGAGACATGGGG
>JBOIEG010000833.1:0-1936 GCA_050740915.1 Gammaproteobacteria bacterium
ATTGGCCCGCCGGTTCAGTTCGCCATAACTCAACGTCGCCTCTTCATAAACTACCGCCACCGCATCCGGCGTCTTCGCCACCTGCGCTTCAAACAACTCGTGCACACATCGCTCGCGCGGATACTCCCCCTCCGTCGCGTTCCACTCATACAGCACCTGACAACGCTCTGCTTCAGGCAACACTTCCAGGGCTTTCAATGGTCGGGATGGCTCGCTCTCCAAAGCCTCTACCAGCGACTCCAGCGCCCGGTGCATGTACTCACATACTCGCTGCGCATCTACCGTGGCCTCCGCCAGCGTTGCCAGCCGGAAGCCGTCGCCTAGATCATCCACCGCGAGGTTCAAGGGATAGTTGTTACGTGACTCTCCGTACAGCCCTTTAATACCTTCCCAAGTCTGTGCCTTCTCTGGCGTGCTCGCCTGCCCACTCCTCCGACAGTTCAGCAACGAGGTGAACAATGGCGCCGGAGCCGGCACCCCGCTGCAGCGTTGCGCCAGCGCCAGCGACGCATGCTCATGGCGCATCAACCCTGCCAACTGCCGGTGCGCCTCACGCACACTCTCTTCCGCTCCCTGCTCCCCCACTCGCAGCCGCACTGGCAGCGTGTTCATGAATAACCCCACCGCCCGGTCAATGCCTTCCTCGCCCTGCATCCGCCCGAACAGGGTGGTCCCGAACACCACGTCTTCCCGGCCCGTGGTCCGCGCTGCCACCTGCCCCCAGGCCACGTGACATAGACTCGCCGCGCTCACCCCAAGCTTGCGGGCGCGCTCGCGTATCCGCCGCGCCAGGCCCGCCTCCACTCTCATATGCGCCTGGGCGATCCCCGTCCCATCTCCCTGTACATTCAACAACCCAAACGGTGCCGTCGGCTCCTCCACGTCTGCCAGCAACTCCCGGAAATAGCCTTCGTGCTCCTCACGACTCATCCCCAACCGGGCCTGCGCCACCAGATTGCGAAACGGCAGCGGCTTCGCCAGGCGATTTCCTTGCCCCAGCAGATATGCTTCGATCTCCTCCTGCATCACCTCCAGCGTGGTGTGATCTCCAATCAGATGATGTCGTAACAACATCATCAGCCAGCGCCCCTTTTCCTCGTCCTGCGCGATCGCCACCCGCAACATGGGCGCACGCCGCACATCCATCCGGTACGATCGCGGGTTGTAGCGCTCGCGCAACTGCCTCGCCCCGTCCCCAACTTCCAGCGCCACTTCTTCCACCGCTAACACGGCCTTGCGCCATACCACCTGCACCGGCTCCGATAGCCCTTCCCACACCACTCCGGTGCGCAGGATGTCATGACGCTCAATCACTGCCTGCATCGCCTCCAGGTAGCTTTCCAAACGCTGGCGGCTGTCAAAGCTGTACAAGCTGCCCAGGATGTAAGGATCGCTCTCACCTTCCATCAGGTGGTGAAACAGTATCCCCTCCTGTAAGGGAGCCAACGGGTAGATGTCCTGTATGTTCGCCGCTCCACCCGGCACGCCTTTGACAATCTTCTCAATCTCCTCGGCCGTCAGTTGGACCAGCGGCAGCATCTCCGGCGTGATCACTTTGCACTCAGGGGAAATCAGATTCGGAGGAACGTTGACAACGGTTTTTCTCGGAGCAACATATTCGCCAGCCTTGATCAATTCGATCAGAGTTGCCTTGTTTTCACGTAGAAGCGTCAACAATGCAGGGGCCAGTGTTTGCCGCTTCCCTTGAACAACTAATTCATCTCCCTTGATCGAGAGGGTGACGTTATTCTCGTGGAGTTGGGCCAACAGGCTCATCACAGTCACAGCACGACCTCCATGTCTTCCATTGCAGCGGCCAATTCGGCCAGCACCGGTGTCACAAACAGCGTCCTTACATCCACGTCCAACCCCACCTGCCGCAGCCGCGCGATAACTCGCACCACCAGCAGCGAGTGTCCGCCCAACTCAAAGAAGT
>JBOIEG010000834.1:0-6386 GCA_050740915.1 Gammaproteobacteria bacterium
GCTCGCCTCTGGTGGTAAAGGGACCGGCGGCGAGCGGCGCCGTGGACAACTGGGCGCTGCGGCTGTCCGCGAAGCGCTGAGAGTGAGATAGGGACCCTCACGGGCCTATACGGCATCAACGCGTCCAAAGTGGAAGAATGACCTCTTCACAGGCAAACCGGAGGGTCCGAAATGAAGCATACCGTGGTCGGCGTTGACATTGCAAAGCGCGTGTTCCAGCTGTACTGGGTTGAGATGGAGACCGGAGAGATGGTGAATTTGCAGCTTAAGTGCGAGAAGTTTCTGGAGCATTTCGCCAACCGTGCTCCGTGGCTGATTGGCATGGAAGCGTGTGGGGGCTCACAGCACTGGGCGCGTCAGCTCCAGGCCTTGGGCCACGAGGTCAGGCTGTTGCCCGGCAAGCGGGTCAAGCCCTTCGTCGGCGGCAACAAGCCTGTCCTGAGCGCAGTCGAAGGGAACGATGTGGCTGACGCGCGGGCGATCTGGACCGCCGTGCAACAGCCGGGGATCAAAAGCGTAGCGGTCAAGAGCGAAGCACAACAAGCTGTGTTGGCGCTGCATCGCATGCGAAGCCAACTGGTGAAGTTTCGCACCGCTCAGATCAATGGGCTGCGTGGGCTCTTGGCCGAGTATGGCGAAGTGATGCCACAGGGCAAGACGGGGGGATCAGAAAAGGGATCTCTAAGTACTCCATTTCGCAATTACACTAACGTATTATGGTTGATAAGTTCGGTCACGTATGGCATTTTGGCTGCAAACCACCAAGAGGGTTTGCGGATGCCGAGAAGCAGCCCATTTGTCATCCATCTGTCGGTCGAGGACGCACGAGCTGAAGCGTCGGGCGGCGAAATATACGTTGCCGTATTTCGAAGTACAGCGGGCCAGGATGATTCTCATGGCCTCCCAGGGGATGAGCAACGATGAGATCGCGGCCCGGCTGGACACCCGGCGAGAAGTGGTCAGTCTGTGGCGAAAGCGCTTCTTCAAGGAGCGATTGGCGGGCCTGGAGGAACGAGCCCGCCCAGGTCGCCCCCGGGCTTTCCCTCCCAGAGATCAGCGTTGAGATCAAGGCGCTGGCCTGTGAGCTTCCGGCCACCTTGGGCCTGCCATTGTCGCGGCTCAGTGTGGCCGATGTGGCGCGACAGGCCGAGCACTCAGGATTGATGGCACGCATCAGCGAGAGCACCGTCTGGCGCTGGCTGCACGAGGACGCGATCCGCCCCTGGCAGCACCGCTGCTGGATCTTTCCGCGCGATCCGCAATTCCAGGCCAAGGCCGGACGGATCCTGGACTTGTATGGGCGCACTTGGCAAGGGCAAGCACTGCGCGAGGACGAATTTGTCATCTCCACTGACGAGAAGACCAGCATCCAGGCGCGTGTGCGCATTCATCCGAGCCTTCCTGTTTCTGCAGGCAAGCCCATGCGCGTGGAGCACGAGTATGGGCGCACTGGTGCCTGGGCCTATCTTGCCGCCCTCGATGTGCACCGGGCGAAGGTGTTCGGCCGCTGCGAGGCAACGACCGGCATTGCACCGTTCGCGCGGCTGGTCGACCAGGTGCATGAGCCAGCCTCCTTACAACGAAGCGCGCAAGGTGTTCTGAGTGATGGATAACGGCTCTTCGCATCGAGGCGAGCGTTCGGTCCAGCGGCTAACGCAGGCTCATCCCCGGCTGGTGCCGGTGCATGGACCGGTGCACGCGAGCTGGCTCAACCAGATCGAGATCTACTTCTCCATCGTGCAGCGAAAGGTGCTCACGCCAAACGATTTTCCCTGCTTGGAAGCGGTCGCTGAGAGGCTGTTGGGCTTCGAGCGCTACTACGAAAGCATCGCGCAACCGTTCGAATGGAAATTCACTCGTGCCGACCTGAATGCTCTGCTCGCAAGGATGCGAACAGGGTATTCCGAAAGCCAGCTCCAGAAAATAGCGGCCTAATCGATACGTGTCCGTATTTGTGAAACGAGGTACTAAGGGGCTGCAGTGCTTAGCCGATCGACTGCCTGCGGTGCTAATCGATACGCTACGCGAGTGGTTCGAGCGCATCGGTCACCTCGATGCACAGGTGGCTGACATTGAGCGGCGCTTGCGCCAGTGGCACAAAGAGGACCCGGCGAGCCAACGGATTGCCGCGATCCCCGGTGTGGGGCTACTGAGCGCCACAGCCGCGGTGGCCACGATGGGCAAGGCCCGTGTGTTTCGGTCGGGCCGCGAGTTTGCCGCCTGGCTAGGGCTGGTGCCCAGAGCGGCACAGGCGGGCGAGTCAAACTGCTCGGCATCAGCAAGCGCGGTGACACCTACCTGTGAACGCTGCTGATCCACGGCGCACGCTCGGTGCTGAGCCACAGCAACGAGCCGCCCCAATGGGCAACAAATCTGGCCAAACGCCGACCGCACAACGTCGTGGTGGTGGCGCTGGCCAATAAGATGGCGCGCACGATCTGGGCCTTGCTGGCCCTACCAGAAAGGGTTTGTGAGTCAGCCCGCCTAGGGCTGGAGCACAACGGATAGTAACCACTTTGAAGAGGATGGCACGCTAAAAGGTTGCGCAAGGTCGTCTAACGTGTGATGGCAAACAGGTCAGACCGTGACCCGCTAAACCTGTATGGTTCTCAGGGCTTCGAGCCCATAGGAGAAATGAGGCGCGGGTCAGCGGATTTCATCAGGGCCAGCAGGCCATCCAGCCTGCACAACAGGCCGGATATAAAACTGCAGCCTATGCCTGTCCAACACCACACCGGAGATGTCCTTGCCAAACGGGAGGCGTCCATATAATGAATCATGAGTGAGCAAACGCTTCAACCACGATACCTGACCGGGGCGGGGGGCAAAGAGTACGACTGGATGCGGGACCACATCTTTGTCAAACTGACCGGTGCCGAAACGGGTGGGCTGTGCACGTTGATTCAGGACAATCTCAAGCCGGGGTTTGATCTCGGCCTGCATCTGCACCGCAGGCATACGGAGGTGTTCTACATCCTCGATGGCGAGATTGAATTCACCGTGGGTGATGACATGTTCACGGCGGGCGCCGGCGCCGTCATTTACATCCCGCCCGGCATACCCCACGCGGCCAAATCGGACGAGTCGGGCAGGATGTTGATGCTCTACACGCCTGGCGGGTTCGATGAGTTCTTGGCCGAGCTCAGCCGACTGACGCCGGAGCAATCCAACGATCAGGCGCTCATGGCGGCGATCAACGAGAAGTACGACAATATCATTCTTTAGGGAAGCGCCACGTGATTCGTCACGACACCTGGCACGTAGGGGGGTGCAACGAAGAGAACGTGACCCGGGGTGAGGATGTTACTCTGACCCCGAATTCCGCGAACTCCGCTGCGACCCCGAATTCCGAACCAGACATTCAAGTGGACCCCGGCAAGCTGGAGGCCTTCGCCGCCGGCGCGCGCGATCGCCGGGGGCAGCGGCCTTGGGCCGAGCACGATCCGAAGGCCCCGCCCAGGCACAACGTGTCGGGGCGGCTCAATGGCCGAAGCTATGGACGCGAGTCAGCAAAAGCTCCTCCGCAAGCATCTCATCCCGCTGATAGAGACCTTGGCGGAGGAAACCTACGCCAAGCCCTCCTCAAGTTAACCTGACTTAATGTTACTTAACTTAAGTAAAGTAAATGTACCTTACCGCCGATTGGGAGCACCAGCGCTGGGAGAAGGCCCAGCGATACTACGAGGTGTATCTGCATCAAGACTGTGGGGCGAGTGGGTGCTTACGAAAGTCTCGGGCCGGCGTGGAACGTTATTGGGCCGGGCTGTCCACGTGCCTTGTGCATCTTACCGCGAGGCTTGCGACCGGACGGCCGCAAAGCGGAGACGTGGCTGTCACGAGCGGCCGAGGCTGGCCAAGTCAGTGCTCAATCCATCCTCGGGATGATGTACGCCACGGGCGCCGGCGTGCCAAAAAACCCGCAAAAAGCCCAGAAATGGTTGTACGCGGCGGCTGGCAAGGGAGACGAGCATGCCATCCAGATGCTCGATCTTTTAGCACGTGATGCGGGTGCGCTGCGGCTTTAACCCACCCGTTCCCTAGCTAGCAAGACGGCCAAAATGGATGGGGCTCAAGGTCCCCGACGATACCGTGGTGTTTTGGTGGCCGGCCACGACAGACCCGGACACCTACGATGCCGATCACGGGCGCTCGCTGGACATGGCCATCATGCGCTACCGCGAGGTGTGCGGCGAGGCTCCGGACGCGGAGATCGTTACGAAGCTCGTGATGGTCACCGACTTGGAAACGTAACGCTGAGCGCAGAGTCTAGAGATGGCAGGAAAGGCTAAGGCAGTTGAATCAGGGGCGGACCTCAGAGCCAAGCTGACCGAGCTGGGGCAAGTCTCGGACTTGAGAGTGGTGGGACGAAGGATTTGGGGTGCTAGGCGCAGGATTGATGTGGTGCTCCGTCACGCCGAGACTCGGAAAAGCTTAGGCATCGAGTGTAAATATCAGGGAACCAAGGGCAGTGCTGAGGAGAAAATTGCCGGAACCATTGAAGATATCAGGGCCTGGCCTATTCACGGAATCGTAGTCTTTTCTGGAGAAGGGTTTTCCCCAAACATGAAAGCTTATCTGTTATCCACGGGCCGGGCCGTTGAATTTGAGGACACGAAGAAGTGGCTTGAGCTCTACTTTGGGTTGTAGCCGATGAGCTCTTTCAGGGAACTTCCCCCTCGTCCATTTTTAAAATGGGGAGGAGGTAAAAAGGCAACTTTTGCCCGAACTGCTCAAAGCGGTCGAAGCGGCGAAGCGCTTCTTGTAACACGTGTACGGCCCGCTTCGCGAAAGGCACACTGCGAGCGCTTCCGTTCTTCGTCTCGGACAAGCGAATGATTCGGCGTTGCAGATCGACTTGGCCGCGTCGCAGTGCGACGATTTCGCCCGGGCGCATACCGGTCTCAATCGCTAACGCGACGATCCAATACAGCATCGGGTTTGAATGTCGTGCGCATTCTGCCAGCAAACGGGACTGCTCTTGCACCGAGATCCTTCGGTTGCGCCCTTGGGGAGGTTTGGGCTTCCGTACCATCGCTACGGGATTATGACCAAGTCCGATCCCCCACTCCTGAACCGCCACCGTGAAGAGATGCGACAACAACGCCAGCTCAAGCCTCACGGTGTTACTGCTCAGCGGTTTGCCCGTGCGCACGGATCGGGTGGCCGAGCGTTGGTCGCGATAATCTGCAATTAACTGCTGCGTAATGGCGGCCAAGCGGTAATCGCCCAATACGTCGAGAATGGGCTTCGCGGAGGTCTTTTCCCTTTCGGCGGCGCCTTTACGCTTGGTGGGCGATACCTCGGCGAGATAGCGGGTCATGGCGGCGCGCAATGTCATCCGCTCTGACGGTGCTCGATCAATATAGACGCCTCGCACCATCTCCTCCTCGACACGACGCTCCCAGTCGGTGGCATCACGTTTGGTGCGGAAGGTCTTGATGGCGATCGGCCAACCGGTCTTACGAATAATAGCCTTCCAATTACCGGCGGCGTTTCTCGTGATCGTGGGCATTGTTCACCTCGGGCACACGTTATCACTGTACCACGCCCCTAACCGATTACAGCTATGGAAATCGATGGAAGTTTATAACTATATGATTTGGCGGAGGAGGTGGGATTCGAACCCACGTGGGACGGTATGCCCCCAACCGATTTCGAGTTCCTACCAAAATCAATAAGTTATTGATTTACTAGGAAAGGTATGGTTAGCCGATGTTCGGTGATTATAACTATAAATCAATAGGTTCACGTGTTCTGCGTTAGGTAGCAAGCTGGACACTGTACCACAGGTGTACCACGCGCTCGATGAGAAAGTGTGCATTATAGTAAGGGCATATCCGCTTCGCTTGACCCTCGTCGTGGCATTTTAGCTGTTGATTTGGTTTCCCGAGCGCACTTCTCGCTCGCGAAAACAGACAAATAGAATATTGCGGAAGCACAGGCTACTTGAAAGGTGTCATCAGCCGGTCCTCCAGCCCAAAGTGGCCCTCTGAACGCGGCCTCGTCGTGGATCCGTTTCACGAGGTCGGCAGCGCTGTGAATGCCGAGATTGACGTAGGCTCGGCATCGATCAGCGCCACAAACTCGAACACTTAGGCCGATACATTACCCGTCCGGTGACACGCAACCGTGCCGGGCCTCTTTTTCTTTCTTCGTGTCACTTTAGTCGTCTGAAACGATCAGGCGGCTTTCTTGAGCTGGCCAGGGGCGATGGTGTCAAGGGTGGATTCGCCGGAGATGGCCGCTCTGGCCATTTGCAGCACGTACTCGACGGGATGGAGTCCCTGGAGCTGTGCCGAACGAAACAGGCTGAGAAAAATCGCGTGAGTTTTTGCTCCTTCTAGTGAGCGGTTCTGTTGACTGACTTTGCGTGTGTGCACGGCGGT
>JBOIEG010000835.1:0-6143 GCA_050740915.1 Gammaproteobacteria bacterium
GTCGCGAGCGAAGGAAGGTCGCGTTCCGCCGGAGCGCAGGAACCGCAGTGTATATTGAAATACATGAGGATTCCGAGCACCGCCGGAACGCGAGATCCCGAGCGCAGTAGGTTTTTTCACAAACTCTCAGGCTCCACAACAACCCGTTGGGTCTTATGAACTTCGTACGCAACCCACAGCCCGGCTGACAAAAGCAGCAATGCCCCCCCCTGATGGGCCACAGCTAGAGGTACAGGGACGCGCAACAGCAATGTGCCGATGCCCAGAGCCGCTTGTAACAAAGCGAGCGCGAGCAGGCAGCCCAAAGCAAAACGAACACGTCTAGGCAAGACCATACGCGAGCCCTGAGTCCACAGCCATCCAATGACGACGAGCAATACCATGGCGAGGACACGATGGGCGAATTGCACCGTGACCAGATTCTCGAAGAAATTGCGGGTAATGGGCTGCATCATGAAAAGCCCTTCCGGGATCAGACGCCCTCCCATAAGAGGAAAGGTGTTATAGGCAAGACCTGCGTCAAGACCTGCAACGAACCCCCCGGAAAGCGCGGTTAGGAAGATCAGGGCGAGCGCGAGCAAGGCGGTTTTTCGCGGCGGTTCGGTCCCGCCATCGGGATAGGGGGCGGGTTTTAGTAGCAACTCAAGTACCATCCAGAACAGATAAGCGTAGAGGATAAGCGCCAATCCCAAATGGGCTGTGAGCCGATACTGGCTGACGTCCGGCCGGTCGACCAGGCCGCTTTTTACCATATACCAACCGAGCGCTCCTTGCAGGCCACCGAGGAAAAAGACGAGCAGCAAGCGCAGGGAAAGGGACTTTGTCACCCGCCCTGTCAAAGCGAAAAAGAGTAGCGGGACCAAAAACACGAGTCCGATAAGGCGCCCCCACAATCGGTGCAGATACTCTAGCCAAAAGATAGATTTGAACGCAGATAGGCCCATGCCCTGGTACAACTTCTGATACTCTGGATATTTTTGGTAACTTTCGAATGCCTGCCGCCATTCTTGCTCCGAAAGCGGGGGTAATATGCCGGTGACAGGCCGCCATTCTACGATCGATAGTCCCGCATGCAGGAGTCGGGTAACTCCGCCGAGCGACACCATCGCCCATAGCATGGCGCAGCAGACAAGCAACCATAGACCCACGGCTCGGGGTGGATCAGGCACTCGCATGAGGTGGACAGAAAAAAGTTTTCAGAGGTGGCATTCAGTGACCGGGGGAGAATACACAGCGCGGTACGAGTCCCACTTTAGGATTTCGGAACAGCAAGCGCAAGATCGATCAATTGCATGTGACATGAGATACTGTATCCGCGATGCACGGATGCCGCGACCCCTGTTGCGCGAAACCGTGGAAAAAACAACGAACCCGACGACATCACCGCCCGGCTGTAGAACGCGTTTTTCCCGTGAAGAGTTACTGGACTGCGCGCACGGCAGGCTATTCGGGCCGGGGAATGCCCAGTTACCTTTACCCCCCCTGCTGATGGTGGACCGGATCACGAGCATTAGCCGCGATGGAGGAAGGGCTGGTAAAGGCCAGATCATCGCCGAATTCGACGTCCAGCCCGAGCTTTGGTTTTTTCACAGCCATTTTCACCGCGATCCGGTGATGCCGGGATGTTTAGGGCTGGACGCGATGTGGCAACTGGTGGGGTTTTTTATCGCCTGGCTCGGGGGGACTGGACGCGGGCGTGCGCTGGGGGTCGGTGAGGTGAAATTTGGCGGGCAAGTTACGCCAACTAATCAGTTAGTTACATACAATATCGAGATGACCCGGATGATCACTCGGCGCTTGTGTTTGGGTGTAGCCGACGCCAATATGCGGGTTGATGGCAAGGTGATCTACACGGCCAAGAACATCCGCGTTGGTTTATTTCAGTCGACCGAGGACTTCTAGTGCGCTATTTGCCCCGGACAACACATCAACGCGGTACCGGGAGGGCATGATCACAAGCACCGCAAGAGGCTGATAAATGAAAAGACGGGTTGCGATCACGGGGATCGGGATTGTCTGCAGCATAGGCAACAATAAAGAGGAGGTATTGGACTCGCTAAAAAGCGGGCACTCCGGAATCGTCTACCATCCGGAGTATGCGGAGTTGGGGTTTCGCTCCCAGGTGCATGGAGCCGTGCGCCTAAACCCGGATGAGCACATCGACAAAAAGCACCGGCGTTTCATGGGCGATGCGGCCGCTTACGCCTATCTGGCATTGCAGCAGGCGATCGCTGACGCGAGACTGGCGGGATCTGAGGTTTCCGATCCCCGCACGGGCCTAATTCTCGGCTCCGGCGGGTCTTCCACAGCCAATATGCTGTCTTCGACCGACACGCTGCGCGCGCGCGGCGCACGCAAGGTCCCGCCCACGATGGTGCCTCGTATCATGGCCAGCACCACTAGCGCCGGTCTGGCGACGGCCTTTGGGATCCAAGGCACCAGTTATTCGATCAGTTCCGCCTGCGCCACCAGCGCACATTGCATTGGAAACGGCTATGAACTGATTCAATTTGACAAACAGGATGTGGTCTTCGCCGGCGGAGGCGAGGAGGTGCATTGGACCTTGACCCTGTTGTTCGATGCCATGGGGGCGCTCTCATCCAAATATAATCAGGCGCCGTCAACCGCATCGCGCCCTTATGACGCCCACCGTGACGGTTTCGTGATTTCGGGCGGTGGTGGTGTTGTGGTACTGGAGGAGCTAGAGCGTGCGAAGGCCCGGGGGGTTCCCATTTACGCAGAGCTGATCGGTTATGGTGCGAGCTCCGACGGCCATGATATGGTGAAGCCATCCGGGGAAGGCGCAGAACGGTGCATGCGCATGGCCTTGGAGGGGGTCAAGACCCCAGTTGACTATATCAACGCGCACGGCACGGGAACCTCCGCCGGTGACATCGTAGAGTTGGAGGCGATCAAACGTTTATTCCCCACCCGATGCCCGTGGATCTCCTCCACAAAATCTCTTACCGGCCACGCCCTGGGCGCCGCCGGAGTGGCCGAGGCGATCTATTCTCTGCTGATGTTGCAGCACGATTTCATCGCGGCCTCGGCGAATATCCAGCAACTTGATCCGAGGGCCGCGTCGTTTCCTATCGCCAGGGAACGGATCGATAACGTCCGTTTGCGCACGGCGATGTCCAACAGTTTTGGGTTTGGCGGTACTAATGCCTGCTTGGTTTTTCAGCACTTGGACTGAATAAACGACTAAAGGCGAGGTTTCGTGGGGATGCGCGAGAGTTACGACGTCGCCATAATTGGCGGGGGGATGGTCGGCGCGACCTTGGCCTGTGCCTTGGGAGACACCCCCCTCCACGTTGTGGTGATCGAAAACCAGGAACCCGCGCCTTTTGATCCGAGCGGCTACGACCTTCGGGTATCGGCCATCACCCACGGTTCGCAGCGGGTTTTTCAAGCGCTAGGCACCTGGCAAGGCATGCTCGCCCGGCGCGCTTGTGCATTCCGACGCATGCGGGTGTGGGACGGTGAAGAGGGCGCTGCGGCCGAGTTTGATAGCGCCGATATCGCAGAGCCGTGCTTGGGACATATCATCGAGAATAGCGTGATCCAGCTAGCGCTGGTTGAGCGCTTGCGCGAAATCGCCAATATCGACTGGCTGTGTCCTGCCGCACCGCAGGGGCTGGACACGCAGCGGATGAGAGTGACTCTGAACGATGGACGTGTGTTTCGCGCACGGCTTATTGTGGGCGCCGATGGCGCGCGTTCTCGAGTCAGAGATTGGGCGGGCATAGCGTGGCATTGCCACGACTACCATCAACATGCTTTGGTTGCTGCGGTCAACACCCAACTGCCGCCGCAGGACATCACTTGGCAACGCCATATGCCAAACGGCCCCCAGGCATTCCTGCCCCTGCAGGGACGCCGCGCTTCGCTGGTTTGGTATCACGCTCCTGAGGAAGTGCAGCGCTTGTGTTCACTCGATGAGCAAGCCTTAGTGGGTGCTTTGGAGGCAGCATACCCGGCGCAACTGGGTGGGATCGATTCCGTGATCGGGCGCAGCAGTTTCCCCACCCTGCGGGGCTACGCAGAACGTTATGTACAGCGAGGCCTGGCCTTAGTGGGAGATGCCGCCCATGTGATTCATCCCCATATCGGGCAAGGGGTCAATCTCGGTTTACTGGACGCTGCGGCCTTAGCCGAAGTCATCGTGGGGGCAGCGCGTAGGGGCAAAGATATCGGGGCGCTCGCCACCTTGCGTCCGTACGAACGCTGGAGGCGAGCAAGCAACTTTGTCCTCATGGGCTTCTCGGAAGCCATATTCCACGCCTTTGCCCGCAAGGCCCTACCGCTTCGGGCGGTGCGCGCGGCGGCGCTGGGTTTCGCAGACCGGTTTGGTCCGCTGAACCAGTTTTGCATGCGCTACGCGATGGGATTAACCGGCGATCTGCCACGGCTTGCACAGGGGATCCCGGCTGGGCAAACCTCTCAGAGCTTGTGAAAAAATCTGTTGCGCTCGGGATCTCGCGTTCCGGCGGTGCTCGGACTGGAGGCTGGAGGCTGGAGGCTGGAGGCTGGAGGAGTCCAGTCTCAGGTCTCAGGTCTCAGGTCTCAGGTCCTCCGCTCCGGCAGAACGCGAGATCCCTTCGCTCACGACGATTTTTTCACAGCTCTCAGCACGCCCGTCTTTCCGGATCGGTCTGACAAAGCGCGGTCGAGGAACATGTTCAGTCTGTCATCTTTTGACCTCCGCCGCTTAAGGCAGAGCCCACAAAATCTCGCCGCTTCGCGGTTCCTGTTATGGCTCGGGCCGGTGGCTCTCTGCACGTCCTCCCCATGAAGATCCATATACTGGGCATCGGCGGAACCTTTATGGGGGGGCTCGCTTTGCTTGCGAAAGAGCTTGGGTTCGAGGTAAGCGGCTCCGACACCCAGGTCTACCCGCCCATGAGCGACCAGCTTAGGGCCAACAACATTCCTCTGGTTGAGGGTTATGACCCGAGCGCGCTTTGCCCGCCTCCCGATCTGGTTGTCATCGGAAACGTGCTCTCGCGCGGTAACCCATGCGTGGAACATGTATTGGACTCCGATCTGCCTTATATGTCGGGGCCACAATGGCTCGCACACTACGTGCTTCCCGGGCGCTGGGTGCTCGCTGTAGCCGGCACTCACGGCAAGACCACTACCAGCAGCGTACTCGCTTTTATCCTGGAGAGAGCGGGTTTAATGCCGGGGTTTCTCATCGGCGGGGTGGCGGAGAATTTTGGTCTCTCGGCCCGGCTAGGAACAGGCCGCTTATTCGTCGTTGAAGCGGATGAGTACGACAGCGCCTTTTTCGATAAACGCTCCAAGTTTGTGCACTACCGTCCGCGCAGCTTGATCATCGCCAACATCGAGTTTGATCATGCCGATATCTTTTCGGATCTCAAAGCGATACAAACCCAGTTTCATCACTTGGTTCGCACCGTCCCAAGCAGTGGCTTGATCATTTATCCAGCCTATGAGGGTACCGTCTGCGAGACCTTGGCCATGGGTTGCTGGAGCACACGCGAGAGCTTTGGCGATGAGGAAGGTGCGCTTTGGCGCTTGGTCTCTCTCGCTAAAGATCACCGCCACTTCCAGATCGTGCTCCAAGGTACCGCGGCCGGTGAGGTGCGCTGGGATGTGCTGGGGCGGCATAACGCCCTGAATGCCCTCGCGGCTGTCGCCGCTGCACGGCATGCGGGCGTGGCGCCGACGACTGCGTGTGAGATTCTGCGCGATTTCCAGAGTGTCAAAAGGCGCTTGCAGCTTCTGGCGACGGCCGAAGGTATTGCCGTCTACGATGATTTCGCCCACCATCCGACAGCTATCGCGTTTACCATAGAGGCTTTGCGTAATAAAGCAGGCAATGCGCGCATCATGGCGGTGTTCGAGCCGCGTACTAGCACTATGAAGATGGGCGTGCACCGCGATACGTTGGCGCAGGCTTTCGCCGGCGCGGATAAAACAATCTTGTATCAACCCGAAGAGCTGAGTTGGGATCTTCGCCAGGCCACAGCCGCCCTGGGCGAGAATAGGGAAGTGTTCGAGACCATAGACGCCATGGTTGATCGCTTATGCTACTTGGCTCGCGCGGGTGATCATATTCTCATCATGAGCAACGGCAGCTTCGGCGGGATCCACCAAAAGCTGATCGCGAGATTGAA
>JBOIEG010000836.1:0-9189 GCA_050740915.1 Gammaproteobacteria bacterium
CAGCCGTTTCTCGTTCATGTCGATCACCATGCCCCCGATGATCGATCCCTTCACCACCTTTCAGACTCATCCCTCGCTGGAAACACGCAGCCAAGTTCAGACTCATACCATTTTGGAAAAGACTGACTCTTGACGAGATCATTCATCATGACGAAGATCATGTATTGCTGCTTGACCTGGGTCCGGCGGATTCGGTGGAACCCCGCGTAGTGAGTTTGGGCAAAGATTTTAACCCACTGGAACGACAGCCGATTATCATTTAATTTATTGCCGATACCGCGCGAGCACTCTAATGGTGCGCCAGATCCCGGTGAGCGCTCGCATTGGGCGAGGTCTTTAACAATCAGCAAGTTCCTGTTTGGACATTAAGTTCATTGTGTGATGTCAGCCGCTCAACGATACCTTTGTGTGATGGTGCTCGCTGTTCCTTTGGGGAACGCACGTCTAACGGGCATCCGCGAGCCTGCGGTTTTCCGCAGCTAATCGCTGCGGCCTCATTGAAGCGCGGCTCTGGCATGGCTATATCCGCCCTGCATTCGCCGGCAAAACCCATGAGGGTGACCGACAGGCCCGTGACATTGAGACGGCGATAAAGGCTCTACTGCAGAGCCGAGCTGAGCATATGATGAGATCGGCCGGATCACAAACGCCGCGATCCGTTCTCACCTCACGTCAGGTAGGGCGGAACTGCTCCACCACTCGGATAAGGTCCTGCCCATAAGACTCCAGCTTCCTCTCGCCCAGCCCTGTGATCCCTCGCAGGTCGGCGAGCAATGCGGGTTTGAGCCGTGCGATCTCGCGCAAGGTCGTGTCGTGGAATACCACGTAGGCCGGCAACCCGTGGGAGCGCGCCGTATCGGACCGCCATGCGCGCAGGGCCTCGAACAGCGCTTGCTCGCCGACGCTTAAGGCGATTGCCGCCGGCGCCGCGCGCGCGGTGGGATCATCGCCCTTACGTTTGCCTTTGCCGATGTCTTCCTTTCTAAAAGCGCGCAGTGCGATCGTGCGCTCGCCCCTCAGCACCGCGCGGCTGTCCTCTGTTAGCTTCAACGCGCCGTAGGCCCCGTGATCGACCGCGAGCAAGCGCAGCGCGATGCACTGGCGGATGACGGCACGCCACTCCGGGGCGCTGCGCTCGCAGCCGATGCCAAAGGTGCTCAATCGATCATGCCGCCATTGCTTCACCTTGTCGGTCGAATCACCGCGCAGGACACCGATCACATGCATCGCACCGAAGCGCTGACCCACGCGGTAGACGCAAGATAAAAGCTTCTGCACCTCCACCGTGGCATCGAAGGCCGTGGGCGGCTTAAGGCAGGTATCGCAATTGCCGCAGGGTGCGCTCATCTCGCCGAAATGGGCCAGCAGCCGCACACGCCGACAATCGGTCGTTTCGCACAGGCCCAGCAGTGCGTCGAGCTTGGCGATTTGGATGCGTTTGTGCCCTTCCTCCGCTTCGGATTCGTCGATCAGGCGGCGCTGCTGCACCACGTCCTGCAGGCCGTACACCATCCAAGCATCCGATGGCAGGTCGTCGCGCCCGGCGCGCCCGGTCTCCTGGTAATAGCTTTCGACGCTCTTCGGCAGATCGAGGTGGGCGACGAAGCGCACATCGGGTTTGTCGATGCCCATGCCGAAGGCGATCGTCGCCACCATCACCAAGCCCTCTTCACGCAGAAAACGTCCCTGGTGCCGTCGCCGTGTGTCGGCGTCCATCCCCGCGTGATAAGGCAGCGCGGCGATGCCCTGTCGGCTGAGGAATTCGGCCGTTTCCTCGACCTTTTTGCGCGACAGGCAATAGACGATGCCGCTGTGCCCAGCATGGGCGCCTCGGATGAAGTCGAGCAGTTGCTTGCGGGCATTGTCCTTCTCGAGGATGCGGTAGCGGATATTGGGCCGGTCGGAGCTGGAGACAAAGATCCGCGCATCCTGCAATTGCAGCTGCTCGAGGATCTCGAGCCGGGTGTGCGCATCCGCTGTCGCGGTCAAAGCGATGCGCGGTACAGCGGTAAAGCGTTCGTGCAACACCGAGAGCTGGATGTATTCAGGCCGGAAGTCATGGCCCCACTGCGACACGCAATGCGCTTCATCGATCGCGAATAGCGCCAGGCGGCTAGTCGCCAAGAGATCGAGGCAACGCTCGGTCAGCAAGCGCTCGGGCGCCACGTAGAGCAGATCGAGCTGGCCCAGGCGCACACGGCGTTCGACATCAACGGCCTCATTAACCGACAGCGTGGAGTTCAGGAAGGCGGCCCGCACGCCGACCTCGGCCAGAGCGTCGACCTGATTTTGCATCAGCGCGATCAAGGGCGAGACCACGACACCGATCCCTTCGCGCAGCATCGCCGGGATCTGGTAGCAGAGCGACTTACCACCGCCGGTCGGCATCAAGACCAGCGCGTCATGACCGCCGGCCACATGCACCACGATCTCGGCCTGCTGGCCGCGAAAGGCGGAATAGCCAAAAACCCGATTGAGAATGCCGAGGGCTTTGTCTTTCACAGCGGCACCCACTGCCTCGAGATGAGGAAAGACATATAAGCGGAGGAGTTGCTTATGTAGCGAACTGCGCATCCAACAATAGACCCCTGATCTTCCATGCCCCCGGGCGGTGCGAGCTCCGGCCGCTCCGGGGCGAAGGGCAGCAGTTTGGCAATCGGTTGGCCTGCTTTGGCGATAATAATTTCTTCCCCCTGCTGTATTTTTCAACAGTTTGGAGAAATGGATCTTGGCCTCGTGGATCTTAACGGAAGACACCATTCCGCGCACTGATCTATGGGACGACGAGACGGAGTGATGCGCGCCGAATACCGCACAGGATATTCCTGGCACGGCGACGCTGGGTCACAATCGTGCTACGCCGGCTGCCAGCGCAGGTCGAGCGTCAGCGGAAACGCCGGATTCAAGGGCTCGGGTGTCAGCGTTACCGGCCCCGGCGTGTGGCCGTGGTTCCAGAAGCGCGCGATGCGCCGTGCCTCGGCTTCATTGGCATTGACCGGGAAGGTTGCGTAGCTGCGCCCACCGGGATGTACGACATGGTAAGTGCAGCCGCCGATGCTGCGCCCGCTCCAGGTGTCGGCGATATCGAAAGTCAGCGGCGCTTGCACGCCGATGGTAGGATGCAGCGCCGACGGCGGCGCCCATGCACGGTAGCGCACGCCGGCGACGTATTCTCCGGGCGCGCCGGTCGGTGCAAGGGGTACTGGGCGGCCGTTGCAGGTGACCACGTAACGTGAGCCGCTCATGCCACTGACCTTGACCTGCAGGCGCTCGACCGACGAGTCGACATAGCGTGCAGTGGCGCCGGCGTTGACTTCTTCGCCCAGCACGTTCCACGGCTCGATCGCCTGGCGCAGCTCGAGCTGGATGTCGTTATAGCTGACCGTGCCGTAACGCGGAAAGCGGAACTCGATAAACGGCGCAAACCACTCCGCATCGAATGCGTAGCCGGCATCATTGAGATCACGCATCACATCACGCAGGTCTGCGGCAACGAAGTGCGGCAGCATGAAGCGGTCGTGCAATTGCGTACCCCAGCGGATCAGCGTGCCGTGGTACGGCATTTTCCAGAAGCGCGCGATGAGCGCGCGCAGCAGCAGCATCTGGGTCAGGCTCATTTGCGCGTGCGGCGGCATTTCGAACGCACGAAACTCGACCAGGCCCAGGCGGCCGGCAGCAGTGTCGGGCGAATACAGTTTATCAATGCAGAACTCGGCGCGATGCGTGTTGCCGGTGAGATCGACGAGCAGGTTGCGCAGCAGACGATCGACCAGCCACGGCGTCAGCGCTTCTTTCCCGGCTTGCAGCTTGCGCGTCACCTGCTGGAACGCGACTTCGAGCTCGTAAAGGTTGTCATCGCGCGCTTCGTCAACGCGCGGCGCCTGGCTGGTGGGTCCGATGAACTGCCCCGAGAACAGGTAGGACAGCGCGGGATGGTTCTGCCAGTAAGTAATCAGGCTCTGCAACAGATCGGGCCGGCGCAGCATTGGGCTGTCGGCCGGCGTGAGTCCGCCGAGCGTCAAGTGGTTACCGCCCCCGGTTCCGATATGGCGGCCGTCAAGCATGAATTTTTCGGTGGCAAGCCGCATCAGGCGCGCCTCTTCGTAGAGCGCAGTAGTGTTCGCGACCAGCTCATCCCAGCTCGCCGCCGGGTGAATGTTGACCTCGATTATACCGGGATCGGGCGTTACTCTGAGCGTATTCATGCGCACATCGGCCGGCGGCTCGTAGCCTTCGATCCGCAACGCCAGATTCAGACTTGTGGCACTGCCCTCTATCGTCGCCAGCAGCGCCAGGTAATCCTCGAGCAGCGAGATCGGCGGCATATAGACATGCAAGCGGCCGGCGCGCGATTCAACGCACAGCGCGGTACGCACGATCTCGTTGGGCTTGGGATCCGCCTTCGGTTTGCGTTTGGTGTGATGAACTGCAACTGCAGTATCGGCATCGTCGAGTCCAGCAACCGGCTCGAACGGATCGCGCGGCAGATCGCTGTCGTCTTTTTCCTCGGCCGCGGGCAGGCTCTCGAGTGGCAGCCGATAACCTAGCGCGGAATCACCCGAGATCAAGAACAAGCGGCCGCGGCGCAAGGGCCAGCTGCTGCTTTCCCAAGCGGCGCCAGGGGGTCTGCTTTTAGCCGCATGCTTGGCTGCGCGCAACGGCAGCACGTAGCCGACGGGTTCACCGAGACCGCGGCGTAATTGGGCGGCGAGCCGGCTGCGCTCGGCTGCATCTTTCAGATCTGCGGCAAGCGGGTCCACGTTGAGCGGCAGCTGGCTTTCCTGGTCGAGCGCGCGCCAGGTGTCTTCGAACGCTGGCATCACGAATTCCGACGAAAAGCCGAGTCGGTCAGCGATGTTGTCGATCAACTGCTTAGCTTCAAGCATGCCGCTTGGGGAGTCGGCGAGCGCGGTCAATTGTGGGTTGTGCCATAGCGGCTTGCGGTCTTTGCGCCAGTAGATACCGAGCGCCCAGCGCGGCAGCGGTTCGCCCGGATACCACTTGCCCTGACCGAAATGCAGCAGCGCGCCGGGCGCGAATCTCTGCTGCAGCCGACGTTGCAACTCGTGGGCGAGCTCAAGCTTTTTGGGTGACAGTACCGTATAGTTCCATTCGGGCCCATCCATGTCGTCGACCGAAACAAAAGTCGGCTCTCCGCCCTGTGTTAGTCGCACATCGCCGGCCGCGAGCTCGCGGTCGATCTGGTGGCCGAGCGTCTCGATCGCCTGCCATTGCTGCGCGGAATAGGGCTTGGTCGCGCGCGGGTCTTCGCAAATGCGGGTGACGCTCATTGAAAAGTCGAATTGCGACTTGCCCGGGTCTCCCAGAATGCTGCCGCTAACCGGCGCCGCACTCATGGGCGACGCGGTGCAGGCGAGCGGGATGTGGCCTTCGCCGGCCAGCAGCCCCGAAGTCGGATCCAAACCGATCCAGCCGGCGCCCGGGATATACGCTTCGGCCCACGCATGCAGATCGGTGAAATCGCGTTCCGGTCCGGACGGGCCGTCGAGCGCCTTGACGTCCGCAGTGAGCTGTATGAGGTAACCGGACACGAAACGTGCGGCGAGACCGAAGTGGCGCAGGATCTGCACCATCAGCCAGCCGCTGTCGCGGCATGAGCCGCTTTTGAGCTCCAGCGTTTGCGCGCATGTCTGCACGCCGGGTTCCATGCGCACCAGGTAGCGGATATCGCTTTGCAGTGCCCGGTTCACGGCCATCAGGAAGTCGACGCTATTGATGCCGGAGCGCAACTCGCGCGCGCGGAAATCCGCAATCCACTGGCTAAGCTGCGGACTTTGTTCCTCGATCGCGAGAAAGGGCGTGAGATCCCGCGCTAGCTGTTCGGTGTAGGCAAACGGGAATTTTTCGGCGTAACTCTCGACGAAGAAATCGAACGGGTTGATCACCGTCATGTCGGCGATCAGATCAACTGTGATTTTGAGCTCGCGTGTTTTTTCCGGAAACACGAAGCGCGCGATGAAATTGCCGTAGACGTCCTGCTGCCAGTTGACGAAGTGCTTGTCTGGCGTGACTTTGAGCGAATAGGAAAGGATGGGGGTACGGCAATGCGGTGCCGGCCGCAGCCTTACCTCGTGTGCCGACAGTGCAGCCGGCTGGTCATAGCGGTAGCGCGTTTGATGGTTAAGCGCGACGTGGATACTCACACGCGGCTTCCATGCGGTAGACCACAGCGGCGGCTATCCGGCGTCATCCCATTGCGGGTTGGGTATTTGCGATCTGGTCGACCCCGACGTTGGTGCGCGAATCGGAGGCAAATACCATCCCGGCATCGAGCATTACAGCGACACATGAAAACGATTCCCCGAACGGCTAGCTTTAGTGTAAGAGCGCCTATTGTAACGGTTGCCGCTCAAGCTGAGTAACTGGTTTGATGTTGCGTTTCAGTGACCGCGCGGATAACGTCGGTCGGATAGACCGGTACCAGGAAGTCCTTGCTGATCTCTTCGGTCAGCGTGGCTATGCCTTCAAGGAACTCCATCAGGTATTCGTGCAGGCCAAGATCGAAGATCTGCGGCGCGCGTCCATAATGAAGCTTGGCGTGCAATTCGCCTGCCTGGCGTTCAGCCTCCCGCTGCGAATCGTCGCATAACTCGCGCAGGATGTCGTAGATCTCGTTCATGCAGGCATGCAACGAGCGTGGTGCGTCGTCGCGCAGAATCAGCAGTTCCGCGACTTTCATCGGCGTGATTACGTCGCGATAGACTTTGCGGTAGGCATCGAATGCGCTAACGGAGCGCAGCAGCGCGCTCCATTGGTAGTAATCGACCGCGCCGCCCACGTCGGCCGCTGACGGCAGCAGCGTATGGTATTTGACATCGATGATGCGCGCGGTATTGTCGGCGCGCTCCATGAAGGTGCCGAGACGGATGAATTGATAGCCTTCATCGCGCAGCATGGTGCCGAAAGTGACACCGCGGAACTGGTGCGACTGCAGCTTGACCCAATCGAAAAACTCGCTCACGCCCCTGGATTCGATCTGGGAATAGTCGGTGCCGCGCATATTGAGCCACAATTCGTTCAGATCTTCGTACATCTCGGAGGTGATCACGCCGCGTACGGTGCGCGCATTTTCGCGTGCCGACTGAATGCAGGAGTAAATGCTCGATGGATTGGTCGAATCGAGCACCATGAAGTGCAGGATTTTGTCGGGCGTGATGTCCAAATAGCGCTCGTAATAGGCGGTCGCGCGGCCGGTAATGACCAGCGGCAGCGCCCACGGGTCAGCCCATTCCTGACCGGCCCCGAGCACGCGATAGGGCAACAGCGACATGCGGTATGTGACATCGAGCATGCGCGCGGTATTTTCGGCGCGTTCTATGTGGCGCGACATCCAGTAGAGATTGTTGGCGGCGCGGGCTAGCATGTCGGGGATTGAGGACCGAGGATTGAGGATCGCAGGTTGAGCATACGGCTATTCTTCCGCATTAGCTATTCTTCCAGCACCCAGGTGTCTTTAGTGCCGCCGCCCTGCGACGAATTGACGACCAGCGAACCCTCGCGCAGCGCGACCCGCGTGAGGCCTCCAGGCACCAGGGACACAGTCTTGCCCGACAATACGTACGGCCGCAGGTCGACGTGTCGCGGCGCGATGCCTGATTGCACGTAAGTCGGGCAGGTCGACAGCGCGAGCGTTGGCTGGGCAATGAAAATGGGGGGATTCGCAAGTATACGCGCGCGGTAGGCTTCGATTTCGGCCGCGCTGGACGACGGTCCGACCAGCATGCCGTAGCCGCCAGAACCCTGGACTTCCTTTACTACCAGCTCGGGCAAGTGTGCAAGCACGTATTTTAGATCGTCAGGCTTGGCGAGCTGGTAAGTCGGCACGTTCTGCAGGATGGGTTCTTCACCGAGGTAGAACCGCACCATGTCGGGCACGTAAATATAGGTTGATTTGTCGTCGGCAACCCCGGTTCCGATCGCGTTCGCGAGCGTTACCGTGCCGGCACGATAGGCCGAAAACAGGCCGGGTACGCCGAGCATGGAATCAGGACGGAACGCGAGCGGGTCCAGGAAATCATCATCTACGCGGCGATAAATCACATCGACGCGCTGCGGACCGTGCGTGGTGCGCATGTGGACCATGTTATCGGCGACGAACAGATCCGGGCCTTCGACCAACTCAACGCCCATCTGCTGGGCGAAAAACACGTGCTCGAAGTAGGCGCTGTTGTAGGATCCGGGTGTCAGCATTACCACCGTCGGGTTGAAAACACCGCGCGGCGCCACCGCGCGCAGGTTGTCGAGGAGCACATCGGGGTAATGGTCGACTGGCGCCACTGGGATGCGCGAGAACAGATCCGGGAACAACCGCATCATCATTTTGCGGTTTTCGAGCATGTACGACACGCCCGACGGCGTGCGCAAATTGTCCTCCAGCACATAGAAGGAGTCGTATCCGACTTTGACCAGGTCGATCCCGGCGATATGAATGTAAACGTCCGCTGGCACGGCAATGCCCCGCATCTCGGGGCGGAACAGGATATTGCCCAAGACCTGCTGCTCGGGAATGATGCCGGCCTTGATGATTTCCTGGCCATGGTAGATATCCTTGAGGAACGCGTTCAGCGCGCGCACGCGCTGGCAGCAACCGTCGGACAGCTTTTTCCACGCGCCTGGCCGTAGGATGCGCGGGATGATGTCGAACGGAATGGAGCGCTCGACACCGGTTGCGTCGCCGTAGACCGCAAAGGTGATGCCCTGACGCGCGTAGAGTGTGTCAGCTTCCTTTTGCTTTTGCAGCATGAAATCGAGCGGCTTCGATGCCAGCCATTTCGCATACGCGACGTAGTGCTTGCGCGGTACGCCGGCATCGTCATACATCTCGTTAAACCAGGCTGGGGCCACTAATTTTCTTCTACAGACTTATTCATCGTTGGATTGCTTAAGGCAACTGTAGGTGGCGTAGGAACTCCATGGGCCTAGGAGCCTGTCGGACTTAGGGGGCCGTAGCGAGGCGCGTGGGAAATCGAGGACAGATTTTCGATCATTTGAGGAAAATAGTGGTAACTCATAGGGTAGGTACTTAAGGCCCACCGAAAACGGGTTCTAAGCCCAGTTGCAGGCGTCCGGTTTGGGTGTCGCGTGCGGGGTGCGCGCGCTGAGCGTTAGCGCCGAGAAACGCGATAGCTTGGTCGATGGCCCTGCGTAGCTTGCAGAGCCTTCCATCGA
>JBOIEG010000837.1:0-4750 GCA_050740915.1 Gammaproteobacteria bacterium
GTTTGTGCAGCAATAGCAAATCCAGAACCGACTCGGCGCGGTAGGGTTTTTTGCTCGTCAGTATCTCAAAGAGAATGATGCCGAGACTGTAAATATCCGCACGGCCGTCGATGTCGCTCTCTTCGGATTGTTCAGGGGCCATGTAGCTTGGGCTCCCTAAGAACATACCGGTAGAGGTGAGGTCATGGTCGAGGGTCAGTTGCTTAGCGATGCCAAAATCTGTGAGCAGAGGCTCGCCGTCTTTGCGAAAGAGGATATTACCGGGTTTGACATCGCGGTGAACGATGCCTTTTTTGTGTGCCGCCGCGAGCCCGCCCCCGATTTTTCGGATGATATTCAGGGCCTGCTCCACTGGGACCGTCTGTCTTATCCGCGCGCGCAGGTCTCCTCCTTCGACATATTCCATGGAGATATACAGGCATCCCTCGGCGATGCCTATGTCGTAGATGGTCACTATGTGGGGGTGATTGAGAGAGGCGATGATGCGGGCTTCGTTGCGGAAGCGCTCTATATTCTCTTCAGCGTCTTGGCGGGAGGTTTTCAATACCTTGAGCACGGCGCGCCGATCCAAAGATTCTTGGACCGCGAGATAAGCGGTAGCCATTCCACCCTCCCCTATGGCGCGTTCGATCCTGTATCCGGGGATCCTCATCAGTGGGCCAGTTGCTCAGGATCAAACGCCCCTAATTGGGGGGGATCCGCACGACATAGCGCCCGTTCGCCATGCCGGAAAAATAGACCTTGATCAAAGGATGATTAATCGCTGCGCCGGAAGGGTCGGGTTCCAGGTTGCGTTCCGCCACATACGTATTGTGCGCCGCGTCATGTACCAGCACATGGTACCACGGTCGATCTTTAGGGGGTCTGCTGCGGGCAACTTGTTCATACCACTCCTCGCTGCCCAGATACTCGGGGTCGGCGTCCACGATGACCCCGCGATAGTCGAACAATTTGTGACTGATGAGCTGTCCCACGCTAAACTTCGCGATCGCCATCTCCCTTGCCTCCGGATCGACACTGTTAATGATACCGACAAATCGCCACGGCCATAAGCCCGAGTCCTCCGAGCACTGGGTCGCCCGCGATCTCGCTGTGCTCTGGCATCCTTGCACCCAGATGAAAGACCATGACTCCTGTCCTCCTGTACTCATAAAACATGCCAAAGGCGTCTGGCTGGAGGATTTTGGGGGCAAGCGTTATCTGGATGCCATCAGCTCCTGGTGGGTAAATCTGTTCGGCCATGCGAATCCACGCATCGATGCCGCACTCACGGACCAAATCGGCACACTGGAGCAGGTGATGCTGGCTGGATTGACCCACGTCCTCGCGATCGAGCTGGCGGAGCGCTTGGTTCAGCTCGCGCCCGTCGGGCTTACGCGTTGTTTTTTCGCCGATAACGGCTCTTGCGCGGTCGAGATCGCGCTCAAGATGAGCTTTCATTATTGGCAGAACCTGGGGCGCGCGCGCAAACACCGTTTTATCCATTTAGAAAACAGCTATCACGGTGAAACCTTGGGGGCGCTGGCGGTCTGCGGGGCGCCTCTTTATCGGAAGACTTACGGGCCCTTGTTGATGGATGCGATCGAGGCCCCTTCCCCGGATTGCTTTTTCCGGGAGCCTGGCGAGTCTTGGGAGGGCCGTTCGCGGCGCCAGTTCGCACACATGCAAGCGCTGCTGGAGCGCCACGCCGAAGAAGTATGTGCGGTGATCGTGGAGCCCTTAGTGCAAGGCGCTGGATTCATGCGCATGTATCACCCGGTTTATCTCGCATTGCTGCGCGAAGCCTGTGATCGCTATCAGGTGCACCTCATCGCAGACGAGATCGCGGTGGGTTTCGGGCGCACGGGGACTCTGTTCGCCTGCGAGCAAGCGGGTGTCACGCCGAATTTCATGTGCTTGTCCAAAGGCTTGACCGGTGGTTATCTTCCGCTGTCGGCAGTCCTCACCACCGAGCCAGTGTATCAAGCCTTCTACGATGACTACGTAGAGCTCACCGGCTTTTTGCATTCTCATAGCTATTGCGGTAATCCCCTGGCCTGCCGCGCGGCGCTTGCCACCTTGGACATCTTTGAGCAAGAACCGGTGCTGCAACACAATGCCGAATTAGCGGCCGTGATGCAGCAGAGCACGGCGCATTTTGTGGCGCACCCGCATGTCGCCGAGGTGCGGCAGCAGGGGATGATCCTCGCAATCGAAATGGTTCAGGATAAGGCGAAGCGGGAGCACTTCCCCTGGCAGCAGCGGCGCGGGCGGCGTGTGTTCCGACATGCCATGGACCGAGGCGCGCTACTGCGTCCCATGGGCGATGTGGTGTATTTCATGCCCCCGTATGTGATCACGCCCGATGAGATCCGGTGGCTAGCGGACATCGCTTGGGAATCCATTGAGCACGCGACCCGGGGCGAATCATGAGGGTGCCGCGACTCTACGTGCCAGTGCCTTTGCGCGTGGGAGAAGTGATCGAGCTGCCCCCGGAGCAAAGCCATCATCTGCTGCGGGTGTTGCGCCTGCGGATCTCCGAGCCCTTGGCGTTCTTTAACGGAAGCGCGCTGGAATACCGCGGGCGCATCGTCGCCATCGGCAACGCACGGGTTTCGGTCGCCATCGAAGCGGGGCAAGCGGTACAACGCGAGTCGCCGCTCGCGATCACGCTAGCACAAGCCCTCGCTCGCGCCGAGCGCATGGATTTCACCATCCAAAAGAGCGTGGAATTGGGGGTGCAGCGGCTGGTTCCTTTGCTCACAGAGCGCACTGGGGTGCGTTTCAAGGATGAGCGCGAGTCTCGGCGCATGGAGCACTGGAGCCGGATCATCATTGGCGCCTGCGAGCAAAGCGGCCGGGTTCGTTTGCCTGAATTGCAGCAGCCGACGCCGTTTGCACAGTGGATCGCGCAGCCGCTTTCGGGGAGCAAGCTCATGCTGGATCCGCGGGCGGCGCAGTCCCTCGCCAACTCTGGGCAACGGGAGTCTGAAGTTGTTTTGTTGATCGGTTCAGAGGGCGGCCTCAGCGAGCGTGAACGGGATCAGGCGCAGGCGGCGGCGTTTGTCGGCGTCCATCTGGGACCCCGCGTGCTGCGCACAGAAACAGCGGCGCTGGTGGCCTTGAGCATTCTACAGAGCCGGTTTGGGGATCTCGCGTAGCGGGCGCCTTGAGCATCGCGCAGAGCCGGTTGGGGACCTCACCTAGCGCGAGCCGCTCGGGTATACTTTCCCGGACGCACTCACGCGACGGCAAGACTATGGCAAAGACCAAGCCCTGGGGCGGTCGATTCCAGGGATCTACGAGCGCTTTTGTCGAAGAATTCACCGCCTCGGTCGCCTTCGACCAGCGCCTGTACGCCCACGATATAGTGGGCTCCATCGCCCACACGCGGATGCTCGCCAAAGTGGGCGTGATTACGCAAAGCGAGTGCGAAGCAATCGTGAAGGGACTTCAAGCCATCCGCGAGGAGATCGAAGCGGGCGCATTTCGGTGGTCTGTAGCGCTCGAGGACGTGCACATGAACATCGAGGCCCGGCTGGTGGAGCGGATCGGAGCCGTAGGCAAGAAGCTGCACACCGCCCGTTCCCGCAATGATCAGGTCGCGACCGATCTACGCCTGTATCTGCGCCAGGAGATCGACGCGATCCGCGCCGCACTGGATCGCGTGCTGGTGGCGTTGATCGACTTGGCAGAACGCGAGGCCGACACCATTATACCTGGCTTTACCCATCTGCAGATCGCGCAGCCGGTAACCTTCGGGCACCACATGCTGGCCTGGTGCGAGATGTTGTTTCGGGATCGCGAGCGCCTTGCCGAATGCCGGCGGCGGGTGAACGTGCTGCCTTTGGGGGCGGCGGCGCTGGCGGGCACGACTTTTCCTATCGACCGCGCCTACACGGCCGAGCTGCTCGGGTTCGAAGCGCTCGCCGAAAACTCACTGGATGCGGTCAGCGATCGCGATTTCGCCATTGAATTCAGCGCCGAGGCCGCGCTGCTCATGGCCCACTTGTCCCGTTTCAGCGAAGAGCTGGTGCTGTGGGCTTCACCGCCATTTGATTTCATCGAGCTCCCGGATGCCTTTTGCACCGGTTCCTCCATCATGCCGCAGAAAAAGAATCCCGATGTACCGGAGCTGGTTCGCGCTAAGGCGGGACGGGTGTACGGCCATCTGATCGCGCTGCTTACCCTGATCAAAGCCCAGCCCTTGGCCTACAATAAGGACAATCAAGAAGACAAAGAGCCCTTGTTCGACACGGTCGATACCGTCAAGGCCTGTTTACGGGCCTTTGCCGAGATGATGCCGGCGCTCGGAGTAAAGCGCGAGCGTTTGCACGAGGCGGCTCGGCGAGGCTTCGCGACCGCTACCGATCTGGCGGATTATCTGGTGTGTAAGGGAGTCACCTTTCGCGATGCGCACGAAACCGTGGGGCGGGCGGTTCGCTTCGCGGAAGCAGAGGGTCGCGATCTGTCCGCATTATCCTTAGAGGAGCTGCGCGTTTTTTCGCCCCACATCGAGTCCGATGTGTTTGCCGTATTGAGCTTGGAAGGGGCCGTGGCGAGACGAGACCACCTCGGAGGAACGGCGCCAGCGCAAGTGCGGGCGGCCGTTGTGCGGGCTCGGGCGCGTTTAATCCCCTGAGCGTAAATATTCCGTGGCCGGGTTTTGTGCGAAAGAAAGTGCGGGACACACAGACTCAAATTGTGTATTGTTCGGCCCATGGGTTTCGAACAGTCCGCTCTTGCCGAGATCACCGAGCAGCCGATCACG
>JBOIEG010000838.1:0-3017 GCA_050740915.1 Gammaproteobacteria bacterium
CCACAGCCCAACAGATTTTTTGATACCCAAAATTTCGGACCTATAGAACGTAACTTTATTCCAAGTAATGAATCAGATGCATAAATACGCCTCAGATCAGTACCCACAAATTCTGCGGAGGAGGCAACTATTTTTTTGTCCTAGAGACAATATCGGACAAGATCGCGTTAGACATTCGCAAGAGTAGACAACAAGAGATGACCACAACAAGAGCGAGTCACATACGCAGATTCATCCAGGACTCGGCGGCTATTAGTGATGACGAGGCTATCGTGTCCATGTTTCGAAATACGGAGAAAAAGGATCGCCAGATCGCCATTGAATACCAGAGCCTGGAGTTGGAGCACTCTGGGGGTACTCTAACTCTCGATACGCAGGTCATTAAAAACGCAGTCGAATTTAATAAGATACGAAATCAAATACTGAGTCATCCCCGAAGTTTAGAGGAAACTGATTTGAACGAATGGTTGCAGCCACCGGGCCCAGAAAAGCCTTGCAAAGCGGAGGCGACCTGTAGAGCGTACCTTATTGCATACATCAAGTACCTTGAGGCCAAGGAGAGCGTCAAGCGCTATCCGGCATGAGAATTCCCATTTCGAACGTGCGAGTGATAAAGCAAAACCCAGGGCGCAGCTGTATGATATCGAATGCGTGGTAACATCGACCATCTTTCAATGCGGCGCTGCAATACGCTAAGGCTATTGCGCCCTACACGGGCTCGTTTTGGAACGTTGCGCTTATAGCTAAGCCCCGACAAAGGGGTGCCATTGGCCGGGGACTCCCTTGAAAACGTGAACCCCTCGATCAATGAACTGAATTCCAGATCCCGCCACCAAGTCCTTCACCGTGCTCGAGACGACGATTTCCCCAGCTTCAGCCTTTCCGAGCACCCGCGCTCCGATGTGTACGGCGATACCATCGATGTCGTTGTTCGTGAACTTGATCTCGCCCGTGTGCAACCCCGCCCGGATCTCGATCCCGAGAGGGATTAAAGGGCCAGGCTCGAATTACCGTCTCGCGCAGGAACAATTGGGACAGATCACCACTCATACCGGCTGATCGAACTCCGAAACGATCTCTGCCGCCCAAGCGAGCGTGCGCTGGGTAAGGTGATCCGCTTCGTCGCGTGTGATGAGGGCGATGCTCTCGTCATCGTAACGAAACTCGACGGCGAAGGGATTCAGGCGGCGGAATTCCCGAGGTGCGAAAGGTAAGGCAATCCCGATATCGGCTAGCAAGTGCGCCAACTCCTCCAGGTCGTGCGTGCGTCGGAAGTCGATACGCCTAATCGTCAGCACAGCTTTGAGCGCTTTTTCTACGGCTTGCTGGGCATGAAAACAGGTCGGCGCCAACTCAGCTTCGGCGTGGTTGCGCAATATCGTAAAGGTCTGGTAGTCGCGGCCGGCGATGCGCAACAGGCGCTTTGCTTCGTCAATGAAGGGCGTCATGCAACACCTTGCCTTCATTCCGGGCTCGGTATAGAACGTGGCCCGGTACCTGGCTCCGCTGGGTGTACTCGTACTCCTGATAAAGCAGCAGGTCGACGCCAACACCAGGGGCCAGCCGGCCAAGGGCATCCCGCAGGCGCATGTATTCATCAGCCTTGTCGGGTATTTCCCGCTCGATGACCAGCAGATCCAGATCTGAGCCCTCAACGGCCGTGCCTCGGGCGTAAGAGCCGAACAGGATCACCTGGCTGGGGGACGTTGCGGCAGCCACCAGGCGGGTCACCGCGGACTGGATTGTCTTGTCATCGAGCATGACAACCTCTCTGGCTTAACGAGTTGATTTTCGCCTCAACCCTAGCTAGTTGTGAGGGTAAGCCGCTTCGAGTTCGATATGGACCCGGCGGCCAATCGCCGTCGCGATGTTGACTAGCGCATCCAGTGAAAAGCGCGATACACGGCCACGCAAGAGATCGTTCATACGGGGTTGAGTCACGCCGCAACGGCTGGCCGCTTCAGTTTGCGTCCATCCGCTTTCTTTTACGATGGCGGCGATTTTTTGCATCAGTTCGGCTCTGGTGCGTAGATTGGCCGCTTGTTCGGGTGTGTCGGCGATCGCGTCCCACACGCTGGCGTAGCTTTCGGTTTTGATCTCGTTCACTACGACCTCTTATCAATTGAGCGAAACGCTCGTTTTGTCAGGTTCAAGGCTGCAGCAAAGTGAATTCCTTCGCCTTCAGGAAACGGCGGAATTCCTTATCGAAGCTCACCAGGTGATCGTGATGGGCCAGCACGGCGGCAGCAATCCAGGCATCGGGAATATCGTTGCCGGTCAGCCGATGGTGCTCGCACAGGCGTTCGCACACAGGCCATTCACCTCCCAATCGAGGCATCTCCACTCTGGGGGAATTCAGCACGGCGCGCAGAAATGCCAGCGCGGCTTCGGCTGGCGTCGGCTGAACAAACACCTTTGGGTGGGTGACCAGACGCAGAAACCCCGCCGCAACCATCGGAAAATCGCCAATGGACGGCCTTTTTCACAATCATCGAGTGCCGCATCCAGCCAGGTCAAAGCCGCCCCGTGATGTGGATGGTCCGATCGCGACGCAGCCACCAAGATGTTGACATCGGGTGTCATTGAGCATCCGCATCATCGGCCGCATCCCACAGGGCACGGTTAGTCAAAGGGTCGGCAACATACGCTGTCAATCCGCCGCTCCCGGCATAGACCGGTAGCGGCGGCCGGCCACCGTCAGACCGTCCGGTTTGCGGGCGCAGCCGGAGGACGAGCCCCTCCTCGATCAGGCGGGTCAGGCTGGTCCGTTCCCGTGCCGCCAGGGCCTTGGCTTTGGCCAGTAACGCATCGTTGATGTCGAGCGTGGTTCTCATGGTTCCTGATGCAGATTTCTGCATGGCTTTAGTGTAGTGTCCCTTAAATAACTTCACAGTTAAGCCGCCTTCTTTTTTCCCTCGGGGCAGGGTGGATCTGGGCTTGATCTGCTCCATCTTGACCCGCGCCCGCTCGATCTTCTTGATGATGTCCTCGACGGTGGCCGTCCAGATGAAGGGCTT
>JBOIEG010000839.1:0-3237 GCA_050740915.1 Gammaproteobacteria bacterium
ACACCCTCGCCAAAATGGATGCTTCGTGTTGGCTTCGGGCACGTTAAAACCCTCGCCATCCGCAACAAGCTTATCTCGAAGCTGTACCAACACTTCAGGGTGCGCGTCACCCCTACGGCCTACAGGATTCTCTGTGTACGCTTCGCCTGTTTTGTTCGCCACTCCCTTGACTCCGCCACAGACGCAACACTCGATACGGGTGGGTGGCTAGCCCTTACCCGACAGGGACTCTCACCCTGCAAGATACGCCAAGCTTCTCTTGGCGCAATAACGCCTGAATTCAGCGGCGCGCCGCTTGCGGCGCGTCCGCTGGAATGACGGGTTGGGCGGCTGATTGGTTCGGACGCTCGGCGCGCTTCGCGGACTCAATCAGTCGGTGCTGGTGCTGCTTCTGGAGCTCGATGTAATAGGCCACCAGCTGTGTAGGATCGTGATCAAAGCGCGCCGAGATGCGATGGCGCACCTCCCGAATCTCATCGATTACGGGATCACTCGGATTCTGTTTCATCGCTACCTCCAAGCAGTTCCAAGGGTGTGACCAGCGCCGGCACGAAAAGCCCGAGCAGCGTGTTCACGCGGCGGATGGACCCGAACTTGTTCGCATTTGCCAAGTGCCGGCAATTCCAAGTGACCAAAAAGTCGCACTTATGATAGGAAGCCAGCGCCAAGTGCAGAGCGTCGCCAGCAGGGTCCGCGGGCATCACCTTGTGTCGGACGTACGCCTGCACGATCTCGGCGATGGCCGGTTCAACGGGCAGGACGGGCAGGTCACGAACAAGAGCCAAGCGTTCCGCGCCGCGCTCAGGCAAACCGCCCGCCAGCTCGTCTAGCACGGCCGGGCTGGTGACTAGCTCGTAGCGGCCGATCGCATTATCCCACCACCGACGAGTCCACTCACGGCGTGCCACGATGTCTGGAGCGGTGCGCACTTCGTGGTAACAGCGCTCAGCTCGCAAAGAACAGAACGATCGAGGCGAGCCGCCCAACGATACGCGTGAGCGGCGGCGCCCCCGAGCCTACCACGAAGCGCTAGCAGGGTTTACCGCCGTCCGCTCGACGCGCTTGTTGGGCATAGACTACGTATACTCATAGACTGGCGTCTCAATGACTCTGTCAGGCTTCCTGTTGCTCTTAATGAGTGCTTGAATGTGCTCTACCGTCTCAGGGGAGAACAACTGCTCCCCGGTTTCTTTACAAACTCGTGCTGGAACGTGCTCAATTACGTAGAACTTACCAGCGTGCTCCAACGTGTACGTCACCTCGGCATAAACCATCGTTTCCTTCATCAGAGTGCCCTCATCAACCTTCGAACCCGTAAATCGACCCAGAGGTTAGGGTCAGGCTCATACAGTGTAATTATCTTAATGAGCGGGCGGTTTGCATAGCTGCAATGCACATGTAAAGGTCGCCCTACGTACGTGAACCCGAGTATCAGGCAACTTGGTCCGTACTTGCCCTCCGGATAGTCCTCGATCACCTCACTTCGATTAGCGATAGCGTCTTCAACCTCAGCAACTGATGTCTCGGATGATGCTTTGATCGACGGAATGCTTTGAAAACTCATATTGCCGCTGCAGAACCTTCGTCCGTATGTCATCGAGCAATCCCATGCAGGAGTGTACCTATCGACGCACCAACTGATTCATTGTGTCGATGCCCAACGCTGAAACTAAGCCGCGCCCGCCCCGGACGATGCAAAAAGCGAGCACCGCTCTCGGGCGTCGGCTTGAGTGACTTGTTGGGCCGCTTACTCTGCGGGTACCTGTTCTTTGGCGAGATTGAGCAACAGCCGTAGCGCTCGATTGACCGAAGCCGAATCTTTGAATGCGCGCGCCACATCCGGGTCGAGAAATACGACGTTAGTGCCTTTTCGGTAAGCTTCGTAGTGCTTGCCCGCACTCCGCCTGAGAAATCATATTCTGGGCGGAGATCATCGTCTTTCGTTGAGTTAGGTGCCTGACTCATACTGCTTTCGCTCTCCGGGCGTCGCAGGCCACGCACTGATGATACGGATACGCTCATCACGCGCGGTATACGACACCACTAACAATTGATTAGTCGAAGTTAGGCCGATGCTGATAAAGTGGTATTCACCCTCAGAGTGACCTGGATCAGCAATGGTCAGTTCGAGCGGATCACCAAAAACCGTCATCGCTTCACTGAAGCTGACGCCATGTTTTGTGATGTTGATTTTTTCGGCTCCTCAGCAAAATTTGTGGGTAGTTTTCTACTTGATAGACCCCATGGAGTTAAGGGCGTCTGAGGGAAACAACGATTCTGACGCAAGTCCTACAGGCTCGGGCTGTGGATATATGGACAACTTCCCTGTTGCCCACATACCCACAGCCCAACAGATTTTTTGATACCCAAAATTTCGGACCTATAGAACGTAACTTTAATTCCAAGTAATGAATCAGATGCATAAATACGCCTCAGATCAGTACCCACAAATTCTGCGGAGGAGGCAAGTTATTTAAGGGACACTACACTAGAGCAAGACATTAGACCATTTTCCAAAATAGAGGTGGGAACTACTACTATCTTTCTTCCTTTCACCCGGGAGGCTAGCGTGGGATTAGGGGACATCAGCGGGGGACTCAGATATGCCGCCCTACATGAGGGCGAGAAGTTCGATTTCCTAGGCTATACCTTTCGCGCGCTCCCGGAGGTGACCCTGAACGTGAATGCCAAATCTGACACCGGCGATGTGGACCGGCTATTGGGCAGCGGGCAATGGAACGTGGGGGCCGGGGTGTCGCCGGTCAAGACCATCGATCCCGTGGTCCTCTTCGGCTCATTGGGATACACCTGGACCCTAGGGACCCTAGGGACCCTAGAACTGGAAGCAGTGGATGTCGATGCCGGGGACCAGATTCTATACTCTATCGGAATGGGGTTCTCACTCAATGATCGGGTGAGTTTTTCCATGGCTATGGACGGTGCGGCGATTAGGCGGACAGAGTTAAACGGAGGAGAGATCAGCGGGTCCGGACTAGACGTGAATAGCCTCCAGTTTGCGACCACCGTGCAGCTGGCCAAGCGAGTGTATCTGGAGCCCGTTGTCGGTTTTGGTTTGACTGACGACGCTCCCGATTTCATGGTGGGGATCAATGTACCGTTCGGGCTTGAAGGACGTTTTCCCCTACCTTTTTTTCGGGCTCCTCAGCAAAATTTGTGGGTAGTTTTCTACTTGATAGACCCCATGGAGTTAAGGGCGTCTGAGGAAAACAACGATTC
>JBOIEG010000840.1:0-1673 GCA_050740915.1 Gammaproteobacteria bacterium
GAGATTTGATCGGTAGTGACGCAAGGTAGAATGAGCCATTCAGGCGAAAGCACGTTTTTGCTTTGCTGAACCAATAACGCTGACGGGTCAGCTACCAGCGCGCGGCACGGGCCTGTCCGCGCTGTGGTGACCGTGAGCGGTGATGTCAAAGAGCCCCGGGTTCACGCAGGAGATCAGCCACTAGCGGGCTTTCTTAGAAGCCAACGGACTCCTGCAGGCCGGAGCAAGCAACACCTTGAGCGCTGAAGATTTGCAGAATGAGATCGAGCAACTCGCTCCAGCCGCGCTTCTCCCGCTGCCGTGCTTCACGTCGACGCCGACCACGACTGCGTAGCAGCGCCACCAGGTTATAGGCCATCAGGCGCAACAGGCCGAGCGCTTGCAAGGCCAGGCCTTTGCCGCACCAGACCTTCGTGTCTTCATCCCAGATCACATCCAAAGTCCAGTTGCAGTTGTTCTCGATGGCCCAATGCCCGCGCACTACTTGTAAGATTTGCGCGGCTGCCAAGCGCCCCACGTGCAGGTTGGTTACGTAGTAGCGATTCTCACGTGCCACCGTGCGGCGTTGCGGATGAACGCGTTCTTTCTCCACACGCCAGACCTGTTTGAGATGCTCCCAGTCCAAATAACCAGCCATCTCCGTAGTGCGGTAAAGGTGATAGCGGACCCGCTCCCCTCGGTAGCACTCCCAGGCCGTGGTCAACTCTGGTACTAGCTGCACCCCCAACACTCGTTCCGCTTCCCGCATTAACTCACCCCGGTTCCCTTTGAGACCAAAGATGTAGCCTTTGTTAGCTTTGGCCACCAAACGCGCGTTGGCTTCCGAACAGAAACCGGCATCCCCACTGTAAACTTCAAACAGCGAGCCGTAAGCCGCTTCCAACTGCGTCATTACTTCGGCGAACATTCCGCACTCGTTGGTCTCCGGGCGAATTACTATTTGATCAAGGGCTGGTTTGCTGGCCGCAGAGATGAGCACCGAACGTACCACCCGCACCTGCCCGTAGGCCGGCCGCTCTTTCGGCTGCACCACCTGCGCCCCAGCCGGCGCTCCTGCCGCTGGCCCGGTCCAGACCGTTTTGTTGTCTACCGCTACCACGCCACACGGCAGACCCACCGGATCCAGTCTCTTGCTGCGCCACTCGCTGCGTACCTGCGCTTGCAACTGCCGTCGCAAACCAACCACTTCCGGCTCCCCAAACCGCTCCACAAAATCGTAGAGCGTCGTGTCAGGCACCCGCGCCCTGCTCGTCATCGCCGTCAACCGCTCCACACTCCGTAAGCTGCTCCGGTTGCTCAGATATCCTTTCAGCAAACTGTTGTATAGCGTCGCAAACTCCCAGCGACGCCCACGCCGCTGGCGCCGGTCCGGCACAAATCGCTTGCAGTCCCATGCAGGCTTCCGTAGTATACGCCGCAAGAAATTGCTGGTGCTTTGTTTCAAACGCTGGTAATTTTCCGTCATCGATTGTCCTCCTCGGTAGATTATTGAGTTTCTCCGCCCGCTAGTGGTGAAGCTCACTTTACCCGAGGAGGACTTTCTTTTAGACCACTTTTTTTGCGAATCTTAGCGCTCCCGTTCTCTCTCCCCTGGCGCGCCCTAATAACTCACTCTCTCAATTATTTATCTACTGGCTTATTTGTTTTTTACTTTCGACTTTCGGTCAGGTCTG
>JBOIEG010000841.1:0-3090 GCA_050740915.1 Gammaproteobacteria bacterium
AAGCTCGCCACGCCCGGCGAGCCACACAAGCTGTTCGCGAGTCTGGCCGGCAGTTGGACGACGAAGACCAAGTCCTGGATGGAACCCGGTAAGCCTCCGATGGAATCAACCGGAACCGCTGAAATGAAGATGTTGCTGGGCGGGCGCTTTCTTCAACAAGACTTCACCGGCGACATGATGGGACAGCCCTACACCGGAATTGGGATCAACGCCTACGACAACCTTCGTAAGAGATATGTCTCGACGTGGATAGATACCATGGGCACTGGGATTTTTCTGATGGAAGGACCGGCGAGTGCCGATGGCAAGACGATCACGCTGCGGGGTCAGCACGATGAACCAGGCGGAGGACGCATGACGCATCGCGCGGTGTGGAAGATTTTGGACCGAAATACCCAGACGTTTGATATGTATGGGACTCACCACCGCGGCAAGGAAATGAAAGTGATGGAGATCACTTATATGCGGAAGCCGTAGCGAGAAGTGGGGAACGCTTCCACCAGTTCTATAGAGTGCGGTTAGGTCTCCTCGAACTGCGCGTCGAACGATCACATTATGAGTGTGCGCGTTTTGCAAGTAAGGGAGGAGACCAAGCCGCCAGGTCATTACAGGCTACTGGATCTCTTTCACGTGCCGGTGCCCCGCATCACAGAGCTTCATCGACGACCGAATCCCGTGTTGGCATAATGAGATCTTCGCTGACTGCGAAAGCGAGTATCACCGAGGAGCCCGGTGCGGTAGTTCCGCACGCCGGGATCTGTGCCGGGGCGGCCGGGTAACCGGCCGCTCTACGGCGGAGAAGTCAATAGGAGTGTCTGCAATGAGTAAGACCCTGAACCAAATCAAAGAGGTGTTTCCTTACCTTCGAGTCAAAGGAGCGCCTGCGGCCATTGATTTTTACAAGGACGTTTTTGGTGCAACGGAACGGTATCGTCTAACAGAGCCGAGCGGTCGAATCGGCCACGCCGAACTCGACCTCGGCAATATCGTGCTGATGCTTTCCGAAGAATTTCCGGAATTCGGTTGCTTCGCACCGCAGTCGCCTGGCTCAACGGGCATGGTGATTCACCTGCATGTTGACAACGCCGACGAACTCGCGGCTCGTGCCGTCGCCGCAGGAGCCACAATGGTGCGTGAGCCTTCTGACGCGTTCTATGGCGAGCGCAGTTGCAATATTCGCGATCCCTTCGGTCACGAATGGATGTTAGGGCACGAAATAGAAGAAGTTTCGCCAGAGGAAATGCAGCGCCGATACACTGCCATGTCCAAATGAGCATGACTTCTAACATGGCGCTCAAGCGGGACGGTTGCTATCGCGCCCGCCCCTTAGCTCTACGATAGCGCGGCGCTTCGCGCCGCGCTATCGGGCCGCGAGCTAGCGAGTTGTCCGCTGGCGTGAAGCGCCGGCTATCAACTCGCTGGAGCGGACACCGCTACGCGGCTGCGCCCGCTCCTTCGGCGTCGAGCCCTTTGGGCTCTCCGCCTCGTCGCGGGTGCCGCTCAGCTCGCGGCCCGTTGGGCGTCAAGCAGCCAAATGCTACACTATCTGCATGTCGAGAGCGGATCGCCTCAAGGAAGAAATCGGTTGGCTCAAGGTTGCCTTTGGAATCGCTGTGGCACTTAATGCTTCGCTCGTCGCGTGGCTTGCGCAGAACCGTTTGCGCGGCGGCCCTCGTCTGTACATTTCGGCCATCCTGTCCCCGAAATGCACTCGGTCTCGCCGCGACCGTCCTGCGCTCAGGCACGCTACGTCGCTACTCCAAATGCGCCCCTGCTGGCAGGCGTTGGTCGGCGCGCAGCGCCGGGGCCACGGCCTTTAGAACGGGAGATGCGCATGGATAGGATCGCAGGCCTTGATAGCCGCGATCGCGACGGCGCTAAGCGCGCGCCAACCAACGGAACGCGAGTTGTCTCACCTCAAGTTGTCCGGTGCTGCGTGCCGTCCAACTCTCGTTCGAGCGGCACCGCGTAGACGCCCGCGTAATCCGCGTGTTAGCACTGGCCGTGCGGAGCGCGGCAAATCGAAACGGTGACTGAAATGATCCAAGGTTCCTGCCACTGCGGTGCGGTTCAATGGCGGTTCGACGGGATGCCCGAGTCGGCCACGGCGTGCAATTGCACCATATGTCGCCGCTACGGCGTGCTGTGGGCCTATGACTTTGAAGGCGAGGGCATCAATGTCTCGGGTCCGACGCAAGCCTACATCCGCGGCAAGTCTATCGAGTTTCATTTCTGCCCCGCATGTGGCTGCGTGGCATATTGGCGATCGCTGGAACCTAACGAAGAGGGGCGGCGTCGCATCGCGGTCAACCTGCGACTGACCGAGCCGGAGGCTGTGGCGCAGATTCCCATTGACCATTTCGACGGGCTCAAGAGCTTTGAAGACCTGCCACGAGATGGACGATGTGTCGCAGATTACTGGTTCTGAGTCGTCCTGGCGGGCGAGAGCGACCATATTTTGTGACGAGTGACCGTTTGTGGCCGGCAAGCGACCGCTCTGGGCGGCCGCTGCCGGCTTTAATGGTTTCAGACTTCGGTCTGCTCAGACATCTCCAGGGCATCGTCAACCTCAATTCCCAGATATCTGACGGTGCTCTCCAGCTTGGTATGCCCGAGTAGCAGCTGAACCGCTCGGAGATTCTTGGTTCGCTTATAGGTAGCCTTGGTGCGGCGCATCGAGTGGGTGCCGTAATCTCCGGGGTCCAGTCCGATGCGAGCTACCCACGATTTCACGATCCGCGCATACTGCCGTGTCGAAATATGCGGTGACCGGGTCATGCGGCTTGGAAATAGTAATTGACTGGAGCACAGTTGCGCCTTGGCGATCCAGGCCTCGACCGCTTCTCGCGTTTGCTCGGTCAATTCAAACTTGACGGGTTGCCCCGTCTTCTGCTGCATGACCGTTGTCCGGGGAATTACCCGACCGATATGCGCGACATCGCGTACCTGAAGTTTAACGAGATCGCAGCCCCGAAGCTTGCTGTCGATGGAGAGATTGAAAAGGGCGAGATCTCTAACACGCTGGGCCAATTGCAGTCGGATCCGGATCGCCCAGATCTCTCGGAGTTTCAATGGGGGTTTCGGCCCGAT
>JBOIEG010000842.1:0-2647 GCA_050740915.1 Gammaproteobacteria bacterium
GTCGTGGACATCATCAAGAAGATCGAGCGGGCGCGGGTCAAGATGGAGCAGATCAAGCTCGGATCCACCCTGCCCCGAGGGAAAAAAGAAGGCGGCTTAACTGTAAAGTTATTTAAGGGACACTACACTAGGATGGTTGATCGGGTGCTCCAGACGAGGACCACTTCAAGGCGGATTCCGTTGAGCCGCCGCTCATCATCGGCTTTCAGCCGCTCGCTACCGGTACGGCCGAGCACGAAAGTACGCTGGAACGCGACTTCGTCATCGTCACGAGCTTTGCCGCACCCACGTCGATCATCACCTCGCAGCCCATCACGATTGGGTTCATCGACGGTCCTGAACGACGGCGCTACACGCCGGATTTTCTCATCAGGCGTCCCGCCGTGACAGAAGCGGCCCTCATCGAAGTGACGTATGAAGCGGACCTGCATGCCCACTCGAGTCAGCTGCGGCCGGCATTTGAGGCGGCACACCGATGGGCGCAGGAGAACGGCGCGACGTTTCGCGTGATGACCGAGTGCGATATCTGTGGGCCGTATTTGAACAAAGCCAAGCGGCTCCTGCCGCTACGCCGCGCACCTCTGGATACCAAGATGGCGCTACTTGCGATGACGGCCGTGCATGCGCTTCGAGCGCCGACGTTCGGGACGCTGCTCGCTGCACTTCCTGATCCGCCGCGAGGGCTCTCGACGCTGTGGCGCTTGATTACCCGGGGCGCATTGCGCGTCGATCTATCGGCCCCGATTGATTCCGATACGCCGATCCGAAGCCAATGAACGACATCATTCCCTCGGAGCTGACCTCGGTCAGCGAAACACAATGGGCCGAAGCCCGGCGGTGCTTCGCGGTGATGCAGCGCCTCTCTCAGATGCCGCGCCGTACGGCCGAGCACGTGGCAGCGGCCGCGGCTGAACTCGGTTATTCGCGCGCTCAAGCGTATGTTTTGCTCAATCGCTACCCGCGAGTGTCCTGACTTTTTCATGCCACTGATGCAGCTACACTTGCTGCGAGTTATCTAAAGAGTGGGCGTCATCTCGTCAAAGAAACCCACCGCCTTGTAGATGCCGAGATTGTTCACCAGAATGTCCACCTCGGGAAAGGCGGCGATGGTCTTTGCCGTCCCTTCAGCGGTGCTGTTATCGGCGGCCCGGGGTAGAAACCGGGCTTCGGGGAGGTTGTGGCTGAGCTGGGCAATGGCCGAGGAGACGATTCCTTCACTGCGGCCGTTGATGATGACGCGCGCGCCTTCGGCGGCCAGCGTTTCTGCGATGGCCAGGCCGATGCCTCCGGAGGAGGCGGTGACGAGGGCGAGTTTGTTGTGGAGCTGAAGATCTTTCTTTTGGTTGAGGGTTAGGCCGCTTGTTGCAGCGAAGCCATATCGATGACAAAGCGGTATTTCACCTCGCTCTTGAGGAGGCGGTCGTAGGCTTCGTTGATCTGCTGGATGTTGATCTTTTCAATGTCGCTGGTGATGCCGTGCTTGCCGCAGAAGTCGAGCATCTCCTGTGTTTCAGCGAGTCCGCCGATCAGCGAGCCCGCCAGTTGGCGGCGCTGGAGGATGAGATTAAAGGACACCACTGGCAGGGGCTGTTCGGGCGCGCCTACCAGCACCATGGTGCCGTCGCGCTTCAACAGGTTTAGATAGGCATTGAGGTCGTGCTGGGCCGAGACGGTGTCGAGGATGAAATCGACGCTTCCTGCGTGCACCTGCATTTCCTCTTCATTCCTGGAAACAACCACCTCATGCGCACCAAGACGTTTAGCGTCTTCGCTCTTGCCGGGAGACGTGGTGAAGAGGACGACATTGGCGCCGAAGGCGTTTGCGAATTTCACCGCCATGTGGCCGAGCCCTCCAAGCCCGACGATCCCGACTTTCTGTCCCTTGAAGACCTTCCATCGGCGAAGCGGGGAATAGGTGGTAATGCCGGCGCAGAGCAGGGGAGCCACTGCGGCAAGATTCAGATTCTGGGGAACCTGGAGAACAAAATCCTCATCCGCGACGATCCTGGTGGAATATCCGCCATACGTAGTGCCCCCGGTTTGTTTTTCCGGACTGTTGTAGGTGAAGATCGGGCCTTTCTCGCAGAACTGTTCCAGATGCTCGCGGCAGCTGGGGCATTCCCGGCAGGAATCTACCAGACAGCCGATCGCCGCGGTGTCCCCGACTTTGAATTTGCGGACGTGATCGCCCACTGTGGTCACCTTGCCAACGATCTCATGGCCGGGAACGCAGGGATAGACGGTATTGTGCCATTCGTTGCGAGCCTGATGCAGGTCCGAGTGGCAGATGCCGCAGTAGTGGAAAAAACGGTCATGTCCCGCGCTGGAGGTCAGGAAGGCTGCGGGGGAGGCGTCGAGGAGGGAATGGGGTATGCCTATACCCATGAACCGATGAGCAACGACGCCGGGAGCCTTCCCGGCCCCAGCCCGTGCGAGTGGCGGTGGGCGGTTCACAATCGAGGTACATCTGGGCCGTTAAAGTTCACGTGCTGATCTTTGAATAGGCAGGGGATGACGATGCCCGATTTACAACAGCCCCGGCGCCTGTGCCTCAGCCTGCCCCAGGGGCTCGCCGTTGTGAAATTGCAGCAACTCACCGTGCGCCATTGTCGTCCAGGTCTCATCGTCGGTGAGTGGTTGGGTGGCG
>JBOIEG010000843.1:0-7767 GCA_050740915.1 Gammaproteobacteria bacterium
CACAGCCCAACAGATTTTTTGATACCCAAAATTTCGGACCTATAGAACGTAACTTTATTCCAAGTAATGAATCAGATGCATAAATACGCCTCAGATCAGTACCCACAAATTCTGCGGAGGAGGCGAAAAATTTTATGTTTGCGAACCCGCCGTACGGTCCGAGCCGCAAGAGTACAAGGCGGTTGTTACGCTTTAGTGACGGAACCGTTACAAACTGGTTACAATGATTAGGCTTGTTGTGCTCAAACCGCTCCCCGCTTTCACGCTGTCATCGTGCTGTAACATGGGTGCGGTTTACTTAGGCGAATACCAGTCGCGCTCGGATCAGATTGATGGTTGGAATGCTAGAAACCATTCTCGTGGTTGACGATGAACCGGCGATCCGCCAGATGCTTGGGTTTGCCCTATCCAATGAGGGGTACAAGTGCGAGGAGGCCGGCAACACGGAAGAGGCGCAGGCGATCCTAACTCAGCAGTTGCCCGAGCTCATCTTGCTGGACTGGATGCTGCCCGGGATCAGCGGCGTCGACTTCGCGCGCCGCTTGAAACGCAACCCCAGCACGCGCGAAGTTCCTATCATCATGCTCACGGCCAAGGGCGAAGAAGCGGATAGGATAAAGGGCTTGGAGGTTGGCGCAGACGACTACGTGACCAAACCTTTTTCGACTAAGGAGCTAATTGCCAGGATTAGAGCCGTTCTGCGCCGCGCCACGCCGCGCCAGGCCGAGGGTGCGGTCGAAGTGGACGGCTTGAGGGTCGACACCGAAACCCACCGCGTGACCGTCACTGGGAACCCTCTGGAGCTTAGCCCGACCGAATTCAGGCTGTTGCATTTCTTTGTCACCCACCCCGAACGGGTGCACACGCGCCCGCAACTGCTGGACCGGGTTTGGGGTGATAACGTCTACATCGAGGAACGCACCGTGGACGTGCACATCCGCCGCTTGCGCAAGATTTTGGCACCACATGGTTATGACAGGCTGATCCAAACGGTTCGTAGCATTGGGTATCGCTTCTCAACGCAATAACGGTCCGTGTCTGCGACTTGGAAAAAAGCCCGTCCTGCCGCATTTTCTCTTCAAAACCGGCGCAGTGAGGCGTTCACCCCGTTTGGTTGGCGTTCCGGCCACCCTAGTGACGCGAGCCCCCGTTTGAGCAAACGCTCAACCTTATGCGTACTGAATTGTGGCAGATAATTTTGCTCGCTGCGGCGGCGTCTCTCGTCGGCTTGGGCACAGGATACCTGAGCGTAAGTCTACTGCTTGCTGCAAGCGGCTATGCCATTTGGCATTTACTCCAGCTGCGGCGCTTGCTCCTTTGGATCCGATATCCGAAAACGCATTCCTTCCCTGATGTCAGAGGCCTCTACCAAGAGATTTACAGCGAGATTTATCGCCTGCGGGATCGTTTCAAAAAGCGCAAGAAAAAACTGTCTCGATACCTAAGACAGTTCCAGCAGGCAACCGCCGCTGTGCCAGATGCGGTGGTGGTCCTCGGCTGCGATAATGAGATCAGCTGGGCTAACGCTTGCGCTGAGCAGATGCTGCGCATACGATGGCCGGAAGACTACAAGCAGCGCATCACCCATTTGATACGCGATCCCCTGCTCGGAGAATTCTTGCAAAAAGAGAAATCCGGATCTGACGCGATGGAGTTCGTCTCGCCCGTAAACCCTGAGCTGTACCTGCATGTCCGGGTCGTCCCTTTTGGCGATGATCTGCGCCTGTTCGTCGCCCGAGACGTAACCCGGCTGCATCGCCTCAACGAAGTACGCCGCGACTTCGTAGCCAACGTGTCCCATGAGCTGCGCACCCCTCTAACCGTTGTTCGCGGTTACGTGGAGACCCTGAACGATAATCCGGACCTGCCCCCTGAAGCCTTACGCATGTGCATGCCGCAGCTCGATTCGCAAACGCGCCGCATGCAGGAGATCATCGACGATCTGCTATTGCTGTCGCGTCTTGAGGAAGACGAAACGACGGCGAAAACCGAGGTGGCGGTCGCTGAGTTGCTTGCCAAGATCCAGAAGGAAGCTCAGGTGCTCAGTGGGGATAAGCACCATTCGTTCGAGTTTGCGGCCGATCCCGAGCTTTGCATTTGGGGCAGCCCGCAAGAATTATACAGCGCATTTTCCAATGTCGTTTTTAACGCCGTTCGCTACACACCTGCTGGCGGCGTGATCAAAATCCGCTGGTATCAAGACCAAGACGGTGCCCATATGGAAGTGACTGATACGGGGATAGGGATCCCGGCGCACCATATTCCACGCATCACCGAGCGCTTCTTTCGCGTGGACAAGAGCCGGTCGCGCGAAAGTGGGGGCACGGGCCTGGGGCTTGCCATCGTAAAACATGTGTTAAATCGGCATCATGCGGTGCTGCATATCGAGAGCAGATTCGGTGAAGGAAGTACATTTCGCTGCGCCTTCCCCAAGGAAGAGATCGTGCTCGAAACCTCGACAGAGACGACCCTACCCGTGCAGCTCATCCAGTAAATAGGGGGGCGACGCCCACCGCCAAGCGGGCTTTCAGAAGAAGCCCTCATTCGCGCGGCAGTTCCCGCAATCGCGGATCAAACGCGTCGCGTACCGCGTCGGAGAACATATTGGCCGTCAGTACCAGGGTAAACATGAACATAAACGCCGCCGCCAGCGACCACCACACGATAGGCTCACGGGCCATCTCCAGGCGCGCGCCGTTGATCATATTGCCCCAGCTGTTCATGCTCGGGTCGACCCCGATGTTGAGATAAGAGAGCACCGCCTCGGCCAGCACCAGTTCGCTGAAATCCAAGACCACGGCGATGAGGACGAGGTGGAGGACGTTGGGGAGGATGTGCCGCAGAATGATAGTGAAATGCCCCACCCCAAAAGCGCGGGCGGCTTGAATGTAATCGAGCTCGCGCAGTTTCAGGGTCTCTCCGCGCAAGACCCGGCACAATCCCGTCCAGCTCCGCACCGCTAGGATGATGCAGAGAAACAATAAGCGCAGATCGGCGCGTTCCTCCAGGCTTTCAAAGCCCTCGGCATGAGTGGCCATATAGACCTGCAGCATCAGGATGGCCGCCGCGATGAGCAACACGCCAGGGATGGAATTCAGGGTGGTATAAAGGTACTGGATCACATCATCGACCCAGCTACCGAAGTAACCGGCGGCAATTCCAAGCAGGATGGCGAATGGTAACATCACCAGCGTGGTCAGGGTCCCCATCAGGAGTCCGGTGCGAATGCTCTTCAGCGTTTGGTAAAAGACATCTTGCCCGACCTTGTCGGTGCCCAGGATGTGGTAATTGAGGCATAAGCGGCTAACCACCACTGCCCCCCATAGGATCACGCCCAGGGTCAGGAGCATCACATTCCAGGGAACGAAGGTACGCTGCCTCGCGATATCGATGACACACTCACGCCACCGGGCCTTCGACTGTCTGGCGATGAGCCAGACGATACCCACACCCAGCAGACCCCAGAGGATCAATGCGTCGACGGTGGCGGATGCGATGGTCCGAGCGATGTCAGTGCCCCGATCCTTCGCCGAATCTTTCAGATGGGAGCCGCCGAACTGGAGCCGCGGGTAGTCTCGCACCTGCCGGCCATTTGGGAGAGTCATGGTCTCTTTGGCATAGAGATGGGTCGCGAAAGGCGCGGAATAGGTCTTTTCGATCCGTTCTCGCAAAGGCATCGCCAGGCGATCGAAGAGGCTTAAGACCTCGGAAGAATAGCGAGACGCCGCCGGGCTCTGCGGTTCTAGAGGGGGATGGAAATGGACGGAATCCAGGAGCCCTGTGAGCACGAAGGCCCCGAGCACCACCGTCGAGGCTAGCCCCATGCGGCTTCGCGCCACCTCCCGCCACGGGGCCCGCAAGTGCTCCTTGCGCCGGGCGTAGAGAGCAAACGCCACGATCACAGAAAGCAAGAAAAAGATCAGGGCATCGGTCCAGAAGAGGACGAACATAAGCAGCGGATAAGCTACTGAAAACGCACCCGTGGGTCGACCAAAGTGTAGGAGATATCGGTCATGAGCAGCCCCAGGATATACAGTACCGACCCCAAGAACACCATAGAACGCACGATGGCGAAGTCCTGACTATTGATGGCGTCGATGGTATAGCTACCGAGCCCCGGGATCCCGAAGAAAGACTCTGTTAGGAGGCTGCCCAGGAACAATAGAGGGATCACCGCCACCATCCCGGTGAGGATAGGGATCAAGGCGTTCTTGAGGACGTGCGTGTAGAGCACTAGGTGTTCGGATAAGCCCTTGGCACGGGCGGTGCGGACATAGTCCTTTCCCATCTCTTCAAGAAACAGCGTGCGGTACCAGCGCACCGCTGAACCGATCCCGCCAATGACTCCAATGAGGATCGGAAGCGCGACGAACTTGAGAGCGCCCAAGCCGGTATCGTAACCCGAGATCGGGATTAGGCGCAGCAGCTTACCGACTAGGTATTGGCCACCGATGATGTAAAAAAGACCGGAGATGGACAACATCACGACGCACAGGATAACGCCCCAGAGATCGATATAGGTGGCCCGGAAAAAGGCGAGCAGCAAAGCTAAGGTCACGCCGACGAGCAACCCCACGATCAAAACGGGAACGGCGATAGCAAGGCTCGGCCACATCCCCTGGTAGATATCGTAGCTGATGTCCCGACCGCTATCCGAATAGCCAAAATCAAACAAGAACAGCCGGGCCGCCTTCTGGTAGAAGATGGTCTGGGTGAGCTTCTGGGTCCCTTGTGCGGTCGAGTTCCACAACAATGGCTTGTCGTAACCCCGCTCCTGCTTCCATTTTTCGATGGCCTCTGGAGTTACTCGCTTTATGCCGAGGTGCATGCGCGCCATGTCGTCCGGGCTATTCACCACGAAGAACAGCACAAAGGTAAGGATGTTCACACCTATCAATATCGGGATGGCGTAGAAGACCCGGCGCAGGATATAGGCCATCATGGGGCAGCAACGGCGCTCTCTTTGCGGCGATGGCTCAGGTAGCCGGGCACGATGCCCAAAACCAGCGCTACCCCAATGAGACCGATAGGCCAGAGGATGGGGCGGTTCCATTGGGTGCGCAAGCTCGCCCGGAGCTTGGGGTCGATGCGCTTGTATTTGAGTGTGTTATCCGCCATCAGGTGGGGCACCGCGTTTTTGTACCACGCATGCTGCAGGATATAGCGCACGTCGTGCCATTCCCAGGCCCAGGGCGCATCCCGGCGCAAGATCTCCACCATCTGATCGATGATGGCCTGGCGACGAGGTCCGTCGTCCATGTTCTTAACCCGTGTAAACAGCGTATCGAACTCAGGATTCTGGTAATTGACGTGGTTTTCACCCTGACTATCCACGGTGGCGTTCGGGCCATACAAGAGAAACAGGAAGTTCTCGGGATCAGGGTAGTCGGCGTTCCAACCCCATTCGAAGATCTGGACCGTGCCCTTGCGTGTCTTATCCTGGAAGCGGTTGAAATCCGTAGCGCGGATATCGAGCTGGACCCCCAGTTTGCCAAATTGCTTGCGCAACCAGTCGAGGCGCGACTTGGCCTCTGGGCCGGTGAGGGCGGTGTCGAAGTGCAACACCAGCGCCTGGCCGGTCGAACCATCCCGCGTTCCCGAATATCCCGCCTCTGTCATGAGGGCGCGCGCCTCCTCGAGCGAACGCCGCCGGGGCCGGTCATCGACCCACTCGTAAATGTTTGGGTTGATCCCTGCCGCCCCTTCTTTGTGGCCGAAAATCCCGGGGGGGATGGGACCCTGGGCAAGGATCCCACGCCCGTTCAGGAAAATAGAGATAAACTCCTCGTAGTCCAGCGCGATGGAGATGGCCCGCCGAAGTTTCCTCGCCCGTTCCGAGTTTCCTCCCACCACCTTATCGCGCATGTTAAACCCCATGTACCCGATGGAAGGCCGCACCGCGGTCAGCAGTTTCAATCCCTTCCGCCGGAGATCCCCGGTGACATGAGGCTGGCCCCTGGCATCGAACTGGATGGCCTGATCGAAGCTATCGGAATTGATCCCCGAGGTATCGTAATACCCTTGCAAGAACTTGGTCCAGTAGGGGATCGTTTCGCCTTCCCGGCTATAGACCGCCTTGTCGATAAAAGGCATGGTCTGCCCGGCATCCGCGAGTAACCCCCCCTCCCGATCTCCGGGATTGCCTTCGCTGGGATAGACTTCGCCCCGGAAGTTGGGATTGCGCTCCAGCACCATGCGGCGGTTCGGATTGTTCTCCGTCAACATGTAGGGGCCGGTGCCCACCGGATACCAATCGAGAGTGATGTTCCGGTCTCGCAGGCTGGGCTGGGAGTAAAAACGATCCGCCTCCCAGGGCATGGGAGCGAAAAAGGGCATGGCCAGCCAGTAGCGAAATTGCGGGTATTTGCCCTTTAGCTTAATTTCATAGGTATAACGGTCGATGACCCGGGCACCCTCCAGGTCAAATCGGGAGAGGTCCAAGAACGCCTGGGCGCCGTCCTTGGCCCGCAGCAGCTTATCCTCCTCGGCAAGTCGCGCCGCCAGTTCCTTTAGTCCCGCGATGTATTCGCCCATCAGTCCGGCGATCGGCGAATGCAACTTGGGGTGACCCAAGCGTTTGACCTGGAAAACGTAGTCATGGGCCGTGAGCTCACGCGTGGCGGTCTCCCTGAAACCCGCCAGCGTATGCATCCCCTCTAGGTCGGGCGCTTTCAGGTGGTGGTAAAGGTAGCGGCCTTGTCCATCTTGGGCAAAGGCGGGATGGGGTTGATAGAGTACCCCTGGCCGGATGGTGATCCGATAGACGCTGTAGGCAATCACCGCCGTCTCTGCATCGGAAGGCAACTGCTGCCCTGACTCGGCTAGATAAATAGGCCTGGGCTCCTCCGTTGCCGTAAGCGGGATCAGTTCGTAGGGTCGTTTCAAAAAATGGTATTGGAGCGGCGGTTCATAGATCTGGCCAATGAAAGTGAATTCGTTCTCCACATAAGAGACCGCCGGATCGAGGTGCTTTGGGCGTTCGTCGAAGGCCGCATAGAAGATGTTCTGCACCTTCTCCCCGGGTGGATAAGGATTGTTCCACGGTGAAGCGCAGCCAGCAGACAGGGCAGAGCATGCCAGCAGGCACACGAAACATCGCAGAAAGACCGGGCCTCGCGTTGTCAGATCGAGTAACCGTATGCTATACACGGAAGATGTTGTCAGCCACAAAAGAGATTATAAAACAGCCATCGGAAGGCGATCAAACTCGCCCATGTGGGCTCTGTGCGCCATTTGCCAGCCTTCCCATGCCTCTCTGTTTTGTTAGATCTTCGTTTGCCCTCCGGTTCGAGGAAACTTATGTTTATTGATGCACGGTCCGTGGACCCGGACAAGGTGCTGGAGACCGAGCTTTGCGTTGTGGGCGGGGGTGCGGCCGGCATCACTCTAGCGAGAGAATGTATCAATAGCGCGTTCAGGGTGATCCTCCTTGAGAGCGGTGGTTTGAAGTACGACAAGGAGACGCAATTGCTTGCCGCTGGCGAGGTCTCGGGGCATGACTATTATCCGCTCGTAACCGCGCGCCTTCGGTTGTTGGGAGGTTCCACCAACCATTGGAATGGCTTCTGCCTACCGCTTGATGCGAGCAACTTTACGGAGCGGGAGTGGGTAAAGGATAGCGGTTGGCCATTCGACCGATCTCATCTAGGAGCCTGTCGGACTTAAGGCGGAACTTTTGATGTGCAAACCGATCGGATCGGCAATGGATTCAATGAGCGAGCGTGCATGAGCCACTTCCGTCAATGCGATCGTGACACACCCTACCTG
>JBOIEG010000844.1:0-3848 GCA_050740915.1 Gammaproteobacteria bacterium
ACTCGGTCCCCCTTATGACTAGAGTCAATCGTGCTTGATTGCTCTATGGGATCGAGTGAAACCTCGTTAGTTCCCCTTATAATTCAATAAGTTTAAAGATCCTACGTATGAAGGGACACTACACTAGTGGCGCACGTTTAACGTGATATTCTTTCCCCCCTATTCTTATGAGCAATCCTACTCATTACTGCGCATTCAGCCTCCTGCGGCGGAGTGATGCCGAATGCGAGCTCGCCTTGACTGGCGATTGGGTCGTGGGGTCAGACATACCTTCGCCCGATGTCGTTTTGGGTCAAATGGGCGAGAACAGCGCGGTCGACCGTCTGGTCGTGAGTGCGCGTGACCTTGGCCGCTGGGACACGCTGCTCATGACCTTCCTGATCGGCCTCATCGACCACTGCTGGGAGCGAGGTATCGAGGTCGACAGCTCGGGATTGCCCGAGGGTGCTCGAGGACTGCTGACGCTGGTGTACGCGGTTCCTGAACGCGCCGGTGCGCGCCGCCAGGAGCAACGGATCGCTTGGCTTGCGCAGGTGGGAAAAGCCGCCTTACGGGCCTGGGAAGACGGCAAGGTCTTTCTGGCGTTCCTGGGAGAGGCGATGCTCGCTCTAGGGGCTCTGTTTCGAGGGCGGGCGCGCTTCAGGCAGATCGATCTCTGGCTCAATATCCAGGACAGCGGGCCGTCCGCTCTCGCCATCGTGACCGTGATCAGCCTCCTGGTCGGCCTGATCCTGGCCTTCGTCGGGGCGGTGCAGTTGGCGCTCTTCGGGGCGCAGATCTATATTGCGGATCTAGTGGGGCTGGGCATGTTGCGCGAGATGGGGGCGCTGATGACGGGCATCATCATGTCGGGGCGCACCGGAGCGGCGTTCGCGGCCCAGCTCGGCACCATGAACGTCAATAGCGAGATCGACGCCTTGCGGGTCATGGGGCTCACCCCGATGGAGTTCCTGGTCTTACCTCGGATGCTGGCCTTGATCCTGATCATGCCGCTCTTGTGTCTTTACGCCGATCTCATGGGGATCGTGGGCGGAGCGCTGGTCACGGTCAGTTTCTTTGACGTCTCGTTGGTGCAGTACCTTGATCGTACCAAGGACGCCATTCACTTGGCGGATTTTCTCGTGGGCGTGACCAAATGCGCCGTGTTCGGGGTGCTCATCGCTATCGCCGGTTGCCTGCGCGGCATCCAGTGCGGCCGCAGCGCCTCCGCCGTGGGCGATGCGGCGACCTCGGCGGTGGTGACCAGCATCGTCTACATCGTCGTGGCGGATTCGGTAATGACCTTGATCTGCAATCAGTTGGGGATCTAGGGGAGATCCCTGTGGAGCGGCCGCCAACGGACAAACCGATCGTCACCGTCGATAATCTCACCATGGCCTACGCGGATTTCGTCATCCAGCGCGATCTCAACTTTACCATCAACCGGGGCGACATCTTCATCATCATGGGGGGGAGCGGCTCCGGGAAGAGCACGCTCTTGAAGCACCTCATCGGACTTAAGCAGCCGGCGAAAGGCGAGGTTTACTACGAGCGCCAGAGCCTGTGGCAGGCGCACGGCCCGGAGCGCGAGCGCATCCTGCGCCGCATCGGAGTGTTGTTTCAGAGCGGGGCGCTGATGAGCTCGATGACGCTCGCCGAGAACATCGCCTTGCCGCTCGGCGAATTCACCGATCTGAGCCCGGCGCAGATCGGCGCGATCATCTCTTACAAGCTGGCCCTGGTCGGACTCGCCGGCTTCGAGGACTACTACCCCTCGGAGATCAGCGGCGGGATGCAAAAGCGCGCCGGGCTCGCCCGCGCCATGGCGATGGATCCGGAGATCCTGTTTTTTGACGAGCCTTCGGCGGGACTCGACCCGGTCAGCGCCAAGCTGCTCGATGATTTGATCCTGAATCTGCGGGACAGCCTGGGGGGCACGGTGGTAGTCGTGACCCATGAGCTGGCCAGCATCTTTGCGATCGGTAACAACGCCGTCTTTCTCGATCCGGAGACTAAGACTATGATCGCCAGCGGTTCGCCCCAGCAATTGCTGGACTCGGGGGAGCCCAAGGTCGTGCGCTTTCTGACCCGGGGCGAGCCCAACCAACGTGTCGACAACCCTCAAAGGATCTCATGAGCAAACCGATCAACCCCATAGCCATTGGCGGTTTCCTGGTCGGAGCCATCGTGCTCCTGAGCGCCGCGCTGTTGATCTTCGGGGGTGGGGAGGTGTTCAAGGAGAAGCGAAAATTCGTGATCTTCTTCGACTCCTCGCTGAATGGATTGAACGTAGGGGCGCCGGTTAAGATCCAGGGCGTACAGGTGGGGACGGTCAGGGAGGTCGCCCTGCAAATGGACCCGCAAAGGGTCCAGCTCCTGAAGCCGGTGGTGATCGAATTCGATCCCGGAAGGCTCATCGACCCCAGCGGGCAACCGATGGAAGCAGCCGGCACGGAACAAGAACGCCAGGAGAACATGCAGCGGCTCATCGATGCCGGGCTCAGGGCGCGACTGGAGATGCAGAGCCTGCTAACGGGGCTCTTGTATGTGGAGTTTAATCTATATCCCGATCAGCCGATCAAGCTAACCGGATTGAACTATAGGGGCTTACCCGAGTTGCCGAGCATTCCAACCACGACGGACGAGTTGCGCAATACGTTAGAGGAAGTGCTGACGAAGGCGCGGAAGCTGCCCCTGGAGGACATCGTGAGGAATTTGTCGGCAACGCTCAAGGAAATTCGGGACACCGTTAAATCGGAAGATGTCCTGCGCAGCCGGGTGGCACTGGCCAAGACCCTGGAAGGGACCGACCGGCTCGTCGGGAAGCTCAATCGCCAGTTAGAGCCCTTGCTCGCGGACGCTCGGGAAACGGCCAAAGAAACCCGCGGCCTGGTGCGCGATATCCACGCAGAGACCCGAGGCGGGATCAGGCCGGTGCTGGCGGCGGCCGAGCAGGCGCTGCTCAAGGTTACGAGCGTGGTCGAAGACAGCCGCGGTGCAATCGGCGCTGTGGAATCGTTCGGCGGGCCGGGTTCCACCTTAGAGCAGGTGTTGGAGGAATTGCGCAGCACCGCGCGCTCGTTGCGGCAATTATCCGACTATCTGGAGCGCCATCCAGATTCCCTCCTCTATGGCAAGCCCTGAGAGCTTGTGAATAAATCTACTGCGCTCGGCATCTCGCGTTCCGGCGGTGCTCGGAATCCTCATGTATTTCAATACACTCCGGTTGCTCGTCTCATCCTTGAGACTCGCCCCTGCGGGGCTTGCGCTTTGTTTCGCTCCCGGCGAAACGCTCCTGCGCTCCGGCGAAACGCGACCTACCGTCGCTCGCGACGATTTTTCACAAGCTCTCAGGGGCTGGCGTGGCTGACTGGCCGCTCCGGTCATCGGCACCCACAAGCTCGCGAAGCCGAGGACAAGTTCCAGAATCAGAGACCGCAAGGCCGCACTGGGCAGACGTCGCACCGACCGACCAGAGGATATAGGGTCAGATCTTGCCTCTTGCATCAGTTTCCGGCTCTTCATTCCAGTTCACTACCCGGCTGATCGTGGAGTAGTGGAGGTTCAACACTTGGCTGATCTGCGACTGGCTATACGCATGCGCGAGATGGGCCTGTCGGATAACCGCGTTTGCGCCGTCCTAAGTCGGCCAGAACCTTGGCCGTGAACAGCCGAGCCAGGACGGTCGTGCGGTAAAGCACTGTGGTTTAGGGATCCCCTTATACGTGTGCTTGCCCTGAAGCTAGTGTAGTGTCCCTTAAATAACTTTACAGTTAAGCCGCCTTCTTTTTTCCCTCGGGGCAGGGTGGATCCGGGCTTGATCTGCTCCATCTTGACCCGCGCCCTGTTGCGGAGTTCCGTGTGCGGAT
>JBOIEG010000845.1:0-1108 GCA_050740915.1 Gammaproteobacteria bacterium
TTTACAATCGCCAGCGCCGGCATTCGAGACTCGGTTATCTTTCGCCAATGGCTTTCATTATAAAATACTGGGAGAAACGACAGGCAGCTTAATAGTCATGGCGTCCACTATTGACAACCGACCTCAGGGTGACGTCGTCGAAGCTAATCAGTGCGCCCCCGTACTTGCCCTCGTCCATCGGAATCGGCGAGCAATTCACGAGGAAAGTGCGGAGCTTCGCGGCGTTGTCGCGCAGGTAGATCATCTCGTTGCGCATTGCCTTGCCCGAAGCCAGCGACTGCGCCCAAGGATAGGCATCGCCCGCAACAGGCGCGCCGTCACGGTTCATCCAATCAAAATCCGAGGCGGGTCGACCGATCAGATTATCGGCTCCTTTGCCAGCCGTATTGGCGAACGCTTGGTTAGCGAGGGCGATTTGTCCCTTGAGGTCGACCACCAGCAGTCCTTCGGCCATGGTGTCGAGCGCGGCGCGCACCCGTGCAGGGATGGCATGGGAGGGATCGAGATGACGCAGCATTCTGGCGAGATAGATGTAAAACACGACGAAGCTCACCAAGGCGACGAACAGAATCATCTGGGCGCGTTCGTCTTGAACGATCCCCACCCAACCTGGGCGGCTGAGGGGCTCAAAACGCAGCTCCACATGCCCCCACTTGCCTTCGCCCGCCCAGATTGGCACTAGGGTTTGAGAGTCCGTTGAGCGACCATCGGGAAGCGCTTTCCACTGACGTTCGTGCTCGCCTACCTCGACGATCAACTCGCCGCTTGCCCGACGCACTGCCGCAGAGAGCAGCTTGGGGTTACGTTCCACCGTGAACTTGAGGATGGCCTCAAGTCGACGGATATCGTTTTCGCCGATCAGCGCTGTGCCGTACGCGGCGATCGCTTCCGCGAGGGCAGCCCGACCGGCGAGGATGGCATTGAGCTTATCGGGTACGAACCCGAAATAAAGTGCCGCCAGGAGAACGCTGATCAGCAGAGAGACCTGTCCGAAAGTGATGTAGAACTTCGTGGAAAGTCGTCGTTTCATATGCTTAAGTCCGCCTTCTCAGATATCCCCTCATATTCCTTCCCCCTGCCAGGGGGAAGGTGAGGATGGGGGTTGAAC
>JBOIEG010000846.1:0-15577 GCA_050740915.1 Gammaproteobacteria bacterium
GCAGGTAGGGTGTGTCACGATCGCATTGACGGAAGTGGCTCATGCACGTTCGCTCATTGAATCCATTGCCGATCCGATCGGTTTGCACATCAAAAGTTCCGCCTTAAGTCCGACAGGCTCCTAGGGACACTGCTGTTGGTGTTCCATGGTCCGCGTCTATTACCAGCAACTTATCTCGCACCAGGAGGGACGCAATGATTTCCTCAAGGCGGAAATCTCCAGACTGGATGAAAAGATAAAGGAGATCGAAAGCCTGGAAAAGAAGCGCTTGCTGGCGCGCATGAAAACCATCGAGCAGCTCCAGACCTCAAGGCCCGTCATCGTGCACCTGTTCGACGAGCTAGTCGGGGCTTTGCCGGAGGGGGTGTATCTTACCGAGATAGCCCAACAGGGAGTCGCCGTCACCTTGAAGGGAGTGGCACGCTCAAACGCCAGAGTATCGAGCTTCATGCGCAACCTTGAGTCTTCCGGTTAGTTGCGCGACCCGGCGCTGGAGATCATCGAGAGCAAAGAGGTGGACAAGCGCCGGATCAGCAGTTTTAGCCTCACCGTCAAGCAGAAACCGCAAGAAGGTGAGCAAGAAGGTGAGGAACAGAACGAGGAAGCAACCTAAATGAAGTGGTCGGATATCAACAACGTCAGCCTTGACAATATCGGCTCGGCGCCTTGGCCTTTCAAGTCCATCGTGATCGCGTTCCTGTGTGCGGGTTTGGTCTTTGGCGGCTGGAAGTATCTCGTCCAAGAAAAGCGTGAGACCTTGGAGCGGGTGACGGTCGAGGAGACGCAGCTCAAGCAGACCTTCGAGACCAAGCAGGCCAAGGTGGTGAATTTGGACCGCTTGAAACGACAGCTTGCGGAAATCAAGGAGACCTTCAGTGAGATGCTGCGGCGCTTACCCGACAGGGCCGAGGTGGCGGCTTTGCTGGTGGACATATCCCAGCAAGGTCTGGGAGCGGGTTTGGAATTCGAGCTGTTCAAGCCGGGGCAAGAAAAGCCGTCGGAATTCTACGCGGAGCTACCGATCGAAATCCGGGTGGCGGGTGGTTACCACTCCTTTGGACAATTCGTAAGCGGGGTTTCGGATCTGCCGCGTATCGTCACCCAGCATGACATCAAGATCAAGCTCAAAGGAGAAAAGAAAGGCCTGGGGCAAGACCTGGTTATGGAAAGCGTCGCCAAGACCTACCGCTATCTGGATGAAGCAGAGGAGGCAAGCCAGTGATCAGTTCTCGTTGTACAGGTGGTTCGTGGCTGCTATGGGCTGGCGCGGTGTTTGTGGGCGGATGTGCCTCCCGTGAAATGGGCGATTTACAGGAGTATGTGGCGCAGGTTAACGCCCGCCCGGGGGGGGGGGCAGATCGAGCCGCTGCCGGAGGTCAAGCCCTACGAGCGTTATCTGTATCAATCTGTTGGCATGCGCGATCCTTTCTCGGCGCTATTTGAAGTTCCCGAAGAGGCTTTGGCCAGCGATGTGGATGACACCAAGCAGCATGCCTTGATGCAAGAGATCCAGAACCGTAACCGCGAAGAGCTCGAGAGTTTTGAGCTCGACAGCTTGCGTATGGTGGGAACCTTGGAGAATCCCAGTAATTTCTGGGGCATCGTGAAGGATCCGAAAGGCGCGGTGCACAGAGTGAGCGTAGGCAATTACCTGGGCATGAACTTCGGCAAGGTTACCATCGTTGCCGAGGACCGCATCGAGTTGAGGGAAATCATCAAGGATCCGCAAGGCGATTGGATTGAGCGGCCCGCCTCGCTTGCACTTTATGCAGAAGAGGGACAACCGTGACCGCCGCAATAGAGGGTTGGCATATGCACACCGTGGTTTGTAACACAAACTTTTTCATCGGATCCTTTAAAACACAGGCTGGCGCGCGACGCGCAGACCCACCTCTCGTGCAACCATGCCAGGATGGTAAAAAAGACACGGCCGCATACGCCCGCCGGGCTCCTCAACGATTTGACACGCGAAGCATCGCGATGGCGTTGTTGTTGATCATCCTGGGAGCCCTCGCCGCGGCGGGGGCGGCCAGCCTGGATGATATCGATTTTGCCTCATTGCCCGGAGGGCGCGTCCAGTTGCGGCTTAAGCTGTCTCAGCCCCCGGCGCAGGCACCGCTTAATTTCACCATAGACAACCCGGCGCGCATCGCCATCGATCTGCCGAATACCCAGTTGAATATGCGTGAAAAGAGCAAGACCATTGGGGTGGGCATGGCGCGCAGCGTGAGCGCGGCCGAGGCCGCCGGGCGCACCCGGGTGGTGGTCAATTTGGCGCACATGGTGCCCTATGACATCAAGCTTCAAGGCGGCGATATCTTGGTCACTTTGAACGCGAGTGTCGCGAGCAAGGACGACGCTTTGCCACTGCCTTTGGGTCAGGCTCCGACCCGAGGGGCGAGCATAAAGAACATCGATTTTCGCCGCGGTGAGCGCGGCGAGGGTCAGGTGATCGTGGCCTTGTCCGATCCGGCGATCGGCATCGATGTGCGCGAAGAAGGCGGCAAGATCGTCGTGGACTTCGCCGAGACCTGGTTGCCGGATACCTTGGACCGGAAGCTCGATGTGATCGATTTCGCGACCCCGGTGACCGAGATCGATACCGTCCGCCACGGCGGTGGCGCGCGCATGGTGATCTCCCCCACGGGGACGTATGAGCACGTGGCCTATCAGGCCGAAAACCAGTTGACGATCGAGGTCCGGCCGCTCACCAAGCAAGAGGCAGAACAGCTCAAAAAGGACAAATTCGGCTACACAGGCGAGCGCCTGTCTTTGAATTTCCAGGAGATCGAGGTGCGCGCGGTGTTGCAGCTCATCGCGGACTTCACCGGTCTCAACCTGGTGGCCGCCGATACCGTGACCGGCACCGTAACCTTGCGGCTGAAAAACGTGCCCTGGGATCAGGCCTTGGAGATCATCTTGAAGTCCAAGGGTCTGGGCATGCGCCAGGCAGGCAACGTGATCATGGTGGCGCCCCAAGAGGAGATCGCGGCGCGCGAGAAGCTCGAGCTCGAGGCGCAGAAGCAGATCGAGGAGCTGGCCCCCTTGCAGACCGAATTCATTCCCATCAATTACGCCAAGGCGGCTGATATCGCCGGCTTGCTGAAAGCGGAGGAGAACAACCTGCTGTCCGAGCGCGGCAACGTCTCGGTGGACGAGCGCACCAATACCCTGCTGCTGCAGGACACCGCGGACAAGCTCGCGCAGCTGCGCAAGGTCATCACCACCCTGGATATCCCGGTGCGCCAAGTGATGATCGAATCCCGCTTGGTGATCGCCAACGATGACTTCATCAAGGAGATAGGCATTCAGTTCGGCTATAGCAGCAAGAATACGCAGGGCACGGGGGGCACTTCGCGGGATGAGCTATTCGGCATCCTGGGAGGAAAGCTCGAGGGGAGCAGACCCGTTGAATTCGGGGGCGGCACCGCGTTCGTCACCGGCGACGATGAGGATGCCACGGAGAATTTCCTGGTCAGCCTGCCCACGCTCGCACAGCCGCATGCCGCTTTGGGGTTGGCGGTAGGCAAGATCGGGAGTTATCTCCTGCAGTTGGAGTTAACCGCCTTGCAGACGGAAGGGCGCGGGGAGATCATCTCCGCCCCCCGCGTGATCACGGCCAACCAAAAAGAGGCGGTGATCGAGCAAGGCGAAGAGATCCCCTTCCAGGAAGCGACCTCTAGCGGCGCCACCAATGTGGCCTTCAAAAAAGCGGTGATAAGCCTAAGGGTCACACCCCATATCACTCCGGACGATCGGGTGGTTTTGGATCTTTCGGTGCACAAAGACGCACGAGGCGACATCACGCCCGCGGGCTTTGCCATCGACACCAACAACATCACCACCCAAGTGCTGGTGGACAATGGGGAGACGGTAGTGCTGGGCGGGATCTACGAGCACACCAACCAAAACGACGTGCGCCGGGTGCCTTTCTTTGGGGAGCTGCCCTATGTCGGCTGGCTGTTTAAAGCCACGAATACCCTGAACGTTAAGCGCGAGCTGCTCATCTTCGTCACCCCTAAAATCTTGAAGGAATCTTTGCGTCTAGGCTAAGGAAACTCCGAGCATTTCAGAGCTTCCTTAAGCAATCACCTCAGAGTCCTTCCTGTCTAAACCCGTAGCTCCTCCATGTTGGGGCGAGCTACGGGCTTTCTCTGGTATTGGCTATTTGAACTAGAATTCACCCGGGTGGTTGATGCGGGCGGCTCGCCCACGTTTTGAGTGGATATGAAAGGACCGGAGAATATCTTTCTAATAGGCCCGATGGGCTCAGGCAAAAGCACCGTGGGCCGTGCCCTGGCGCGACGCCTCGATAAGGCTTTTTTTGACAGCGACCAGGTCATCGAGGAACGCACCGGGGTGCGCGTTTCCGTGATCTTCGAAATCGAGGGGGAACAGGGTTTTCGCCGCCGAGAAAAAACGGTCATCGATGATCTCACCCTGAGGAAGGACATCGTGCTCGCCACCGGGGGCGGTTCGATATTGGACGCCGAGAATCGGGGCCATCTGCTGAGCCGCGGGTTTGTCGTATACTTAAAGGCCCCGGTGGAGCAGCTTTTCGAGCGCTCAAACCGGGATCGGAATCGGCCGTTGTTGCAAACGGAACACCCCAGAGAAACGCTTGAGGCATTGGTCAGGGAGAGGGATCCGCTCTATCGCAGTACAGCGGATTTGATAATCAGCACCGACGACCGTACAGTAAAGCAAGTTGTGGATGAAATTGATCGCTGTTGCGGTTTCGCTTGAGCAGCCGAAGCATCTCATTCTTTAGTCAACACCATGCGCACTCTGGCGGTAGACCTCGGCGAGCGTAGCTATCCCATCTACATCGGACCTCGATTGCTGGAGCACAGCGATCTGCTCGCGTCCAGGATCCGCGGGCGGCAGGTGCTGACGGTCACCAACGAAACCATTGCACCCCTTTATTTGCAGCCCTTGCAAGACGCGCTGAAGGACTACAACACCGAGTCCCTAGTGCTACCGGACGGGGAAGAGTATAAGACCCTAGAAGTCATGAACCGCATCATCACCGCCTTGCTCGAGCGCCGCTTCGATCGCAGCAGCACTTTGCTCGCACTGGGTGGGGGTGTTGTGGGGGATATCACCGGTTTCGCGGCCGCCTGCTATCAGCGGGGAGTGGATTACATCCAATTGCCCACCACCTTGCTCGCCCAAGTCGATTCTGCGGTGGGCGGCAAGACAGCCGTCAATCACTCATTGGGCAAAAACATAATCGGCGCTTTTCATCAGCCTCGATGCGTTGTTTGCGACACCGCTACCCTGGATACCTTGCCCGCGCGGGAATTGAGCGCGGGCTTGGCGGAGGTCATCAAATATGGCTTGATCCGAGACCCAGAGCTCTTTTTGTGGCTGGAGAAGAACATGCCGCGTTTGCAGAGCCGCGAAAGGGAGGCGCTGGCTTATTGCGTCCACCGCTGTTGCGAAAACAAAGCCGCGATCGTGGCCGAGGACGAACGCGAGGGAAGCACGCGCGCGCTGCTTAACCTAGGCCATACCTTCGGCCACGCCATCGAGACCGGGCTCGGCCATGGCCAGTGGCTGCACGGGGAGGCGGTAGCGGTGGGGATGCAGCTAGCCGCGGATTTATCCGCCCGGATGGGGTGGATAAGCGCGGTGGAGCGGGAACGCATCGAGTCGCTGTTGCTAAGGGCGGGTCTGCCGATCCGGGCCCCATCCTCCTTGGCTGGCGAACGCCTGTTGGAGCTGATGGCGGTGGACAAAAAGGCCCGGGAAGGGGTGTTGCGGCTGGTTCTATTGCAAGGCATCGGCCGTGCAGTGATAGTGGGCGACTATGATCGCTCGGCCTTACTGGCCACTCTCGCGGGTGCTCGTATGGCTACCCGCGTAGCCTGAGGGTTCGAAGTGGCAGCGAAAAAAGAGCACTTCGAAAAATTTCCTCCGTGGAATTTTTCGCATCGCAAAGCAAAAAATGCGATTTTTGCGTTGCTCCAACAGAGCCTTACGATATGTCTATCGAAGCCACGATAGATCTCGCTCTGGATAGGGCCACGGAGTCGCGCTCAGGGTCGACTTTTTTCTATCTTTGCCCGCCGCTCGTGCAGCGTGTGGCGCTATTGCTGCACGTGCTTGTACTCAGCCGCCAGCCGGTATTCGTGGTGGCGGAACGAGGCATGGGCAAGACCAGTCTGCTCGAATACCTGCTTAGCGTAGCGCCAGAATATTGGTCGGTGAGCCGTATCGATGGGGAAAAGCTCTCTGGCCGGCAAGCCACGGCGAAACGTGTGCTGGAGGGGTTTGGGGTAAAGCCAGGCATGAGGTCTGTCTCGGACGGCCCCTCACTCGCCAAGACGATCCTCGCTGAATTCGGTAAGGACCGCATCCCGGTATTATTGGTCGACGATGCCCATAAGCTCCCCTCGGAGTCCATATCGTTGCTGATGGACTCGGCGCCGTGGGACCGGCAGGCTTGGGGCTTGCACATGGCCTTTTTCTGCACTCCACTGATCGACGGCGCCCTCAACACACCAGAATTGCGCCCCCGCTTACGACAGTTCGCGCATCGCATCGAGCTTTCCCCGTTCACCGAGCAACAGACGCGCGAATACCTGGTCCAACGCTCCGCAGCAGCAGGGCGAGAAGGTCCTTTGCCCTTGTCCGCGGCGGAAGTTCGCCAGATCTTCAGTCGATCGCGGGGTGTTCCGAGGCGCATCAATGAGTTGGCACGCGACGCTTTGATACCGGAGGATGCGCAAAGCCTGGGGCTAGAAGAAGACCTCGCGCACACCGCCCAGCCGTCCCACTCTGGCCTCGGTTTCTCACGCGCGGCAGCGGTTGTCATCGTAGTGTTAGCCATTCTAGGGCTTTGGGTCGTAAGGCAGTCTGCCGACGACAGCCCGCAGTTAGTCCTTGTGCCACCGATCAGCGGATCCGATGTCGCCGGGAGTTCGCAGAAACCTCCGAGCGGGCAAAAAGCGGAGGCACAGGGCGCAACAGAGCCATTTGCAGAGGCTCCCGTCCAGGAACAACCGCAGACAGCGATAAAAGCCGATGTCAGCCCCCGCCCAGCGCGGGCGGCACGCGAGGGGGACAACGCGGTTCTTTTAGGGTTCAGGGGACCGCACTGGTTACGGGCTCAGAAGGCGGATCGTTACGTGGTGCAGTTATTCGCCTCTCGCGACCGGAAAGCCGTTTTCCGTTTCTTGAACGATCACAAAGACCGGCTTCGGCTGGCTTGGTTTTCGACCGCGCACCGCAGTCGACCCTGGTATGCGGTGGTGGAAGGACTCTATCCCGACCGTGACAGCGCCCATGCCGCCATCGCTACTAAGGCCCGGTCTGTGGCCGGGGGTTCTAAGCCCTGGGCGCGCTCTGTCGCCAGTATTAAAGAAGCTTTAGAGAAAACCCGCTAGCGACCAAATCGGCAAGGGATCGCAGTGCCGTGACACCCGCAGATTGCAACGATATACTGGGCGCCTTTGCGTTCGAATTTCTCGTTGCTAACAACCCGGGGTTTAACCACACATGGGCACACCACCGAACGATTCCGGACTGTACCGGCCCGAATTTGAGCGGGATAGTTGTGGCTTTGGCTTGATCGCCCAGATGGATGGTCAGGCCAGTCACGCGCTGGTGCGTACGGCGGTGCATTCGCTTTGCCGCCTGACTCACCGCGGGGCGGTCGCCGCCGACGGCAAGACAGGCGATGGTTGTGGGCTATTGATCAAAAAACCGCACGAGTTTCTTAGCAATATTGCGCAGGAACAAGGCATTTCGTTGCTTCCCCAGTACACCGCTGGGAGCATATTCCTTAGCCCGGACGAAACACTCGCGAGAGCGGCGCGACGGCGGCTTCAAGACGAGCTGACCGCTCAGGGACTGGAAGTCGCCGGATGGCGGGAGGTCCCTACGAATGTCTCAGGTTTGGGTGAACAGGCGGCCCGTTCCTGCCCGCGTATCGAACAGATCTTCGTCAACGGCCCCGGGTTGGGCGATGAGGCCTTCGCGCGGCGCTTGTATATCGCCCGCCGCCGCTGCGAGAAGGCGATCGAAGCGACGGATCCCAACTTTTATGTGACCAGCCTTTCTCCTCACGTGGTGTCGTACAAGGGCTTGGTGATGCCCGGCTATCTGGGGGAATTCTATCCGGACCTCGGCGACACGAGGCTTTCTTCGGCTTTGTGCGTGTTTCATCAGCGCTTCTCTACCAACACCTGGCCGCAATGGCGGCTCGCCCAGCCCTTCCGATACCTGGCCCATAACGGCGAGATCAACACCATCCAAGGAAACCGCAACTGGTCGGTGGCGCGGAGCTACCAGCTGCGTTCCGAACACATCCCCGAGATGGACGAAATCCGTCCTCTGGTGTCTCCCGGCGGTTCGGATTCCTGTTCTCTCGACAATATGCTCGAAGCGTTGCTCGCTGGGGGCATGGATATATTTCGCGCTATGCGCCTGCTGATACCGCCTGCTTGGCAAAATAGTGACAGCATCGATCCCGATTTAAAGGCCTATTACGAATACAACGCCCTGCAGATGGAGCCCTGGGACGGGCCCGCGGGGATCGTGCTGACCGATGGCCGGCACGCGGCGTGTGTGATGGATAGAAACGGGCTGCGCCCTGCGCGTTACGTGATCACCCGCGATCGGCATATCACCTTGGCCTCGGAAATAGGGGTCTACGACTATGCCCCGTCTGCGGTGGTGGCGAAAGGGCGTTTGAAGCCGGGTGAGATGCTGGCGGTCGACATCGAAACCGGGGAGCTGTTGCTTCCCGAGGCGCTAGACCAGCGGCTGAAGACACGCAAACCCTATAAGCGGTGGATCCGCGACAACATTCGTAAACTGGAGTCCACCCTGCGCGAGGAGCCCCTTGCCAGCCACCAGATGGAGGCAGAACGCCTGGCGCAATACCTGAAAATGTATCAGATCTCCTTCGAGGAGCGGGACCAGGTGTTGCGAGTGCTGGCTGAGGCGGGGCAAGAGGCCGTGGGTTCGATGGGGGACGACACGCCGTTGCCGGTGTTATCCCAGCACGTGCGCCCCCTGTATGACAATTTCCGCCAACAGTTCGCCCAGGTTACAAATCCGCCTATCGACTCCCTGCGCGAGAAGATCGTGATGTCGCTCAACACCTATATCGGGGCGGAGCGCAACTTGTTCGAGGAGTCAGCGGAGCACTGCGCGCGCTTAGTGATCGATTCGCCGGTGCTGTCGGAAGGCAAGTTTCGGCGTCTACTCGAGCTCGACGATCCCCGCTTCCACCACCAGATGTTCGAGCTCAATTACGATCAGGACCTGGGTTTGCGCACCGCGATAGAAACGCTTTGCGAGAAGGCGGCCGTGGCCGTGCAAGAGGGCGCCGTGATCTTGGTGCTCTCGGATCGCAACATCCAGCCTGGGAAGCTCCCGATCCATGCTCTGCTCGGCGCCGGGGCGGTACACCATCACTTGATTGCACACGGGCTGCGTTGCCGAGCCAATATCGTCGTGGAAACCGCGACCGCGCGTGACCCGCACCATTTCGCGGTGCTGGTCGGCTTCGGAGCCACGGCCATCTTTCCATACTTGGCCTACGCGTGCCTCCACGAGATGCTGATGCGAGGGGAGATCCCTAAGGGTGAAAGCAGTGCGGTGGCCGCTTCGTATCGGCGCGGGATCAACAAGGGGCTGTACAAGATCTTATCCAAGATGGGGATCTCCACCATCGCCAGCTATCGCGGGGCACAGCTTTTCGAGATCGTAGGTATCCACCAAGAGGTGGTAGATCTTTGCTTTGTCGGCACCACCAGCCGCATTCAAGGCATGCGGTTCGCCGATCTCGAACACGACCAAAAACTGCTCGCGCAGGAAGCGTGGAACGGCCGCAAGCCCATGCGCCAGGGGGGGCTCTTGAAGTTTATCTACGGCGGGGAATTCCACGCCTTCAACCCCGATGTGGTCAACAAGCTGCAAGCGAGTGTGGACAGCGGTGACTATGGCCAGTACCTGGAATACGCCGCTGAGGTCAACAACAGGCCGATCGCCGTGCTGCGTGACTTGTTTAAGCTGCGCAGTGATCTGGCCCCGGTGGATCTCGAGGAGGTCGAACCGATAGAGGACATCCTGCCTCGCTTCGACACCGCGGGAATGTCGCTCGGCGCCCTGTCGCCCGACGCGCATGAGGCGCTCGCGACGGCTATGAATCGTCTAGGAGGCCGCTCTAACTCGGGCGAAGGAGGCGAAGATCCGGCTCGCTATCGTACCGAGCGTTCCTCCAAGATCAAACAGGTCGCCTCCGGTCGCTTTGGGGTGACGCCCCATTATCTGGTCAACGCCGAGGTGCTTCAGATCAAGATCGCGCAAGGAGCGAAACCCGGGGAGGGGGGGCAATTGCCCGGGCACAAGGTCAACGAAATGATCGCCCGGCTGCGCTACTCAAGACCCGGCGTGGCGCTGATTTCCCCGCCCCCACACCATGATATCTACTCCATAGAGGATCTGGCCCAGCTCATCTTCGATCTCAAACAGGTAAACCCCAAGGCATTGGTGTCGGTAAAGCTGGTGGCGGCAGCGGGTGTGGGTACGATCGCGGTGGGCGTCGCCAAAGCTTATGCGGATTTGATCACCATAGCCGGTTACGACGGCGGTACCGGCGCAAGCCCTCTGACTTCGGTTAAATACGCCGGTGGGCCCTGGGAGCTGGGGCTGACCGAGACCCACCAAGCACTTCGCGCCAACGATCTGAGGGATAAGGTGCGCCTGCAAACCGATGGAGGTTTAAAGACGGGACTGGACGTGATAAAGGCGGCCATCCTGGGGGCAGAGAGCTTTGGTTTTGGCACGGCGCCCATGGTCGCTTTGGGTTGCAAGTATTTGCGCATCTGCCATTTGAATAACTGTGCCACAGGGGTGGCGACCCAGGACGAGGTGCTGCGGGATAAGCACTTCAAGCCCAATGGCCCGCAGAAGGTGATGAACTTTTTCCGTTTCGTGGCGCGTGACGTGCGCGAACACATGGCCGCTCTGGGCGTGCGGCGGCTGATCGAGTTGATCGGCCGCACCGAGTTGTTGCGCATTATCGAGGGCCAGACCGCTAAACAGCGTAGCCTTGCGCTTGCTCCCATTCTTTCAGACCATGGGATCCCCGCGGAAAAGCCACAATACTGCGCGCAGCCCCATAACCCGTCTTTTGACAAGGGAGAGCTCGCCGAGCAGATGGTGGCCGATATGCTGTCGGCGATCGAGCAGCGGCGCGGTGGGGAGTTCCACTACCGCATCAAGAACTTCAATCGATCCATCGGCGCTCGCCTTTCCGGTGAGATCGCCCGTCGCTACGGCAATCTAGGCATGTCCGATACACCCGTGCGGCTACGCCTCGCCGGCTCCGCCGGGCAGAGCTTCGGCGTTTGGAATGCCGGTGGGCTGGAGATCTATCTAGAGGGCGATGCCAACGATTACGTCGGCAAGGGGATGGCGGGTGGCAAGATCGTGCTCTATCCGCCCCCCCAGGTCCACTACGATCCGAGCCAGACCCCGATCATGGGCAACACCTGTTTATACGGCGCGACGGGCGGGAAGCTGTTCGCCGCCGGGCAAGCCGGGGAGCGATTTGCGGTGCGCAATTCGGGTGCGATCGCGGTGTTAGAGGGGGTAGGGGACCATGGCTGCGAGTACATGACCGGTGGTGTGGTCGTGGTATTGGGGGATTGCGGAGTCAACTTCGGCGCCGGAATGACCGGCGGGTTCGCCTTCGTGTTGGACCGCTACCATCAATTTTTCGACCGCTGCAATCACGAGTTGGTTGATTTGCATCGACTGCAGCCGGAATACATGGAAGCCTATCGCGCGTATCTTCTGGAATTGGTTGAGGAGCATGGGCGTGAGACGGGCAGCCGCTGGGCGCGCCGCTTGATCGGGAGCTTTTCCGATCACTTAGGCCAGTTCTGGTTGGTAAAACCGAAAGCCGCCGAGCTCGACAGCTTGCTCGACAGCTTGCGGGCAGCCGCTTAACCGCATTGTCCCCCATGGCCGGATCGCGCGAGCACTTTGAATTCCTCGATCTACCGCGGGTGGATCCGCCAAAGACGGCCACCCGGATCCGGATCTACCGCTGGGAAGAGATCTACGGCCATTACGGTCCCAAGAGCGCCAGCGAGCAAAGCGCGCGATGTCTCGGCTGCGGCAATCCCTACTGCGAATGGAAGTGCCCGGTCCACAACTACATCCCGAACTGGTTAAAGCTGATCGAGGAAGGCAACCTGTTCGAGGCGGCGGAATTGTCGCACAAGACCAACTCCTTGCCAGAGGTATGCGGGCGGATCTGTCCTCAGGACCGCTTGTGTGAGGGCGCCTGCACCTTGAACGACGGTTTTGGCGCCGTGACCATAGGTTCCATCGAAAAGTACATCACCGACGAGGCCTTGAAACAGGGCTGGCGACCCGATCTGTCGCAGGTAAAAGCAACGGGCAGACGCGTGGCTATCGTAGGAGCGGGGCCGGCTGGGCTGGGATGCGCCGATATCTTAACCCGCAATGGGGTGAAGCCCATCGTGTTCGACCGCTACCGCGAGATAGGCGGGTTGCTCACCTTCGGGATCCCTCCGTTTAAACTGGGAAAGGAAGTGGTGCTGCGCCGTAAGGAGATCATGGAGGAGATGGGTGTGGAGTTTGTGTTAAACGTGGAGATCGGCAAGGACCTCGCGTTTGAGGGTCTATTGGAGGAGTTCGATGCGGTGTTTTTGGGCATGGGGGCTTACACCTATATGCGGGGCGGATTCCCAGGTGAGGATTTACCCGGAGTCTATGAATCCCTTCCTTATCTGATCGCAAACGTCAACCGGCTCATGGCTTGGGAGAAGCGCTCCAGCGACTACGTCGATATGAAGGGCAAGCAAGTGGTCGTCTTGGGGGGCGGCGACACCGCGATGGATTGCAACCGCACCGCCATTCGCCAGGGTGCGCGCAGCGTGCGCTGTGCCTACCGGCGCGATGAAGCCAATATGCCGGGGTCCATGCGAGAAGTGGCGAATTCTAAGGAAGAAGGGGTCGAGTTCCTATGGAATCTTCAGCCCATCGAGATCGTGGGCGAGCATAAGGCGAAAGGGGTTAAGGTTGTGCGTACGGCGCTGGGGAAGCCGGATGTGCGGGGTCGGCGTATTCCGGAGCCCGTTCCCGGCAGCGAGGAGGTCATCCCCGCCGATGCCGTGATCATCGCTTTTGGCTTTCGTCCGAGCCCCGCTAGCTGGTTTGAGCAGCACGGGATCGCGTTCGATGGACGGTGCCGCGTGAAGGCCAATGATCAAACGCAATTCAAATATCAAACGAGTAACCCGAAGGTTTTCTCCGGTGGTGATATGGTGCGTGGCTCGGACCTCGTCGTTACCGCCGTATTCGATGGCCGTGAGGCGGCGCAGGGGATCCTCGACTATCTGGGCGTGTGAGTAGTCGCCGGCGTCCTCGGCGATGGCGCATAACTACACAGTGCCGAGGATAAAACCCATGCCTGAGCGACCAAGAAACGATCGCTTGCTACGCGCCTTAGCGCGCGAAGCGGTGGATATGACCCCGGTGTGGCTGATGCGCCAAGCGGGGCGCTATCTGCCCGAGTATCGAGATCTCCGCGCCCGCACGGGGGACTTTCTGAGCCTGTGCAAAACCCCGGAGCTCGCCTGCGAAGTGACCCTGCAACCGCTGCGGCGATTTCCTTTAGATGCCGCCATCTTGTTCTCCGATATTTTGACCATCCCGGATGCCATGGGATTGGAACTGTCGGTCGAGGAAGGCGTAGGCCCGAAGTTCGAGCGCGTCGTGCGCTCGGCTCACGATATACGCACATTGGGTGTGCCCGATCCGGAGGCCGATCTGGGCTATGTAATGGACACCATCCGCTTGGTGCGGCGCGAACTGGACGGGAGCGTACCCTTGATCGGGTTCGCCGGCAGTCCCTGGACGCTGGCAACCTATATAGTGGAAGGTGGCGGAAGCCGTGACTTTCGGCTGGTGAAGACCCTGATGTATGGCGAACCTTCGCTCCTGCACGCGTTGCTCGCGAAGCTCAGCGAGGCGGTCACCGTTTATCTCAATGCCCAGATCGCCGCCGGCGCCCAGGCGGTTATGGTCTTTGACACCTGGGGAGGGATCCTGAGCACAGCGGATTTCTCGCAGTTTTCCTTGCGTTATCTCGCGCAGATCGTCGCCGGTTTAAACCGCTATGTGGACGGGTGCCAAGTTCCGGTGATCGTGTTCACCAAAGGAGGCTCGCGCTGGTTAGGGTTGCTCGCCGAGACGGGGTGTGATGCCCTGGGCCTCGATTGGACCATAGACATCGCCGACGCACGGCGCGAAGTCGGCGCTCGCGTCGCTTTGCAGGGCAATCTCGACCCCGCCGCGCTGTTCGCGCCCCCCGATAGGATCAGAGCGGAAGTCGCCTCGTTGCTGGAGCGTTTCGGCGCCGGCGGCGGGCATGTGTTTAATCTAGGTCACGGCGTCATGCCGGAGGTGGAACCCGAAAACGTGGCGGTGCTGGTTGATGCTGTGCATGAACTGAGTAAACCGTGGCACAGGGCGCTTTGACTTGAGAGTGCACGCACGGTGCGCAAAGAAAGCTAGGACGGTAGCCTTCATTGGTCGGGTCCGCCGCCATTTACCCCGCCACAAAGATTGTGTATTGTTATTACGCAGTCGTAATTTTACTGCGTAAGCATCATGGTTGTACGAGTGCAAGTGCTGCTTCATGAGCACGAGCGGGATCTGTTCCGGCGACAAGCTAAGCTCGAGGGGGTGTCGCTGAGCACCTGGCTAAAGCAGGCGGCCCATTTACGCCTGGCTGACTCTGAGCGGGCTTCTAAGCTCGATTCCTCCGGGGCGATGCAGGCGTTTTTCGCCGTTTGTGATCAGCGTGAGCGAGGCCGAGAGCCAGAGTGGGACGAACACCTCGGGGTGATCCGCCGCTCGCAAACCGAGTTTCTCACCGACACGTGATCTTTGTTGACACCAACGTGTTTATGTATGCCGTGGGTCCCCCCACCCGCTGCAAGCTGAGCGCCCGAGACTTGTTGCACCTCGCCTGCTGTAGGCGGCGAGGGATCGCGCAGATAAAGTCCTTCGATCGCGGGTTACGCGCCGCGTTTTCGAGCTCGGCTTGAGGATGCGCGCGGGGATGGTGTCGATTCCCGGCACGGACAAGCGGCGAACACTTTGTCGCGGTCGGGCAGGGGCGAATCGAACACTGCTGAGAAACCCGCCTCGCAAAGGACGTATTAAAGCCGCCCAGTGCGAAAGAAAACGAAAGCAACGCGGTGTTATCCAAGGAGCTACAAGCCATGATGAGCGCAAGGGTTTGCTCGACTGCCTGAGCGGGCGAGGTCGGTGAGCGTAAGCGCCGAGCACTGGTCTTGGCATCAAGTGAAAGCCGAATTCGCCGATCTCGGCTATCTGAATCCATAGAAGAAAAAATAACACGCCGCCCACGCCTGGGGCACGTCCTCGCTTGACCGTGTCCTTCCGGTAAGCCTGCATGAATTCCGCTGAGGTTCTTGATATCGTCAGTTGCCGCTTTAGGAGTGCAGGAAGGACAGCTGATGGTAGCCGCAAAGATACGGGCGGGTACACCCGCACA
>JBOIEG010000847.1:0-4292 GCA_050740915.1 Gammaproteobacteria bacterium
TGTGCGGGTGTACCCGCCCGTATCTTTGCGGCTACCATCAGCTGTCCTTCCTGCACTCCTAAAGCGGCAACTGACGATATCAAGAACCTCAGCGGAATTCATGCAGGCTTACCGGAAGGACACGGTAGATCCGACAGGGTGTCAGGTCTACTCGTTTAAGCAACCGAGTTCCAAAGAGGTCGATCACGATTTTCTCTGGCGCACTGTTCGCTGCCTGCCTGAGCGCGGGCGGATCGGCATCTTTAACCGGAGCTACTACGAGGAGGTGTTGATGGTGCGGGTACATCCTAAATACTTAGAACGCCAGAGGTTACCGGGGCAAATCAAGCAAGCCAGGTTTTGGCAACAACGCTATGAATCCATGCGGGATCATGAAAAGCATCTTGCTCGTAACGGCACGGTGCTACTCAAATTCTGGCTCAACGTGTCCAAAGAAGAGCAAGCCAAGCGGTTCTTGTCGCGGCTTGAAGAGCCCGAAAAAAACTGGAAATTCTCGCCTGCTGATGTGCAGGAGCGCGCCCACTGGCACGACTACATGAAAGCCTATGAAAAGGCGCTGGATGTGACCTCACGGCCTTGGGCGCCATGGTACGCCATTCCTGCGGATAACAAGGCCTACCTGCAGGTGAGCGTGGCAGAGATCATCGTCAAGACTTTAAAGTCGCTCGATTTAAAGTATCCAGAAGTCAATAACGAAACCCGAGCCAGATGCAGCGAGATGCGGCGTTTGCTGAGAGAATCCTAAGTGTGGCGTCTACCTATCACGCGGCGTTTGGACGGCAGCCTGATCTTGTAGTCTATCGTCAGCGGTGCGTGATCCGAGAAACGCTCATCCTTATAAATCGCCACGCGCTCAATTTTGCTCGCGAGCGCCGGCGTCACCAAATGGTAATCAATGCGCCATCCCACGTTCTTGCTCCAGGCCTGTCCCCGGTTCGACCACCACGTGTACTGTTCTGCTTCCTGGTTTAACATCCGAAACGCATCCACTAGCCCTATTTGATCGAACACCACATCCAACCACGCCCGCTCCTCTGGCAGAAAACCCGAATTCTTTTGGTTCCCTCGCCAGTTTTTCAAGTCTATATTCTTGTGGGCGATGTTCCAGTCGCCGCAGAGGATGTAATCGCGTCCGTCCTGAGGCATGGCCGCTAACACGGGGAGCAGGCGGTCCATAAATTGAAACTTCTTGGCCTGGCGCTCTGGGCTCGAGCTGCCTGATGGCAAGTACAGCGAGATCAGGCGGAGGTCTCCGTAATCGGCTTGCAGGTAACGGCCCTCGGCGTCGAAGTCTGGCCAGCCGAGACCGCTTCTGACCGCATCGGGGCGCCGGCGCGTGTATATGGCCACACCGCTGTAACCGGGCTTCTCCGCGTCGTGGAAGAAGCTGTGATAGCCTGGCAAGGAGACGATCTCGGGTGGAAGCTGCACGCGTTTCGCCTTGATCTCTTGCAGACAAACCACATCGGGGTTCTGTTGCCCCAGCCAACGAAAGAATCCTTTGCGTTCTGCGGAACGAATGCCGTTCACGTTCAAGGTGATCACGCGCACGACTTATCCGCTTCCTGCACAGAATCCGCGGCTGAACGCGCTGGCTTCCGGGAAGCGGCGTGACAGAGCGGACAGGTCAATGCGGGTGCGTTCGCGAACCTCACCCAGCCGTTTGCTATGCTAAGTAGATGAACACGCACTGTAACCGAGGAGAGCGATCACCATGTCGATAATACGCCGTGAGGTTCAAATCGCGCTGCTGGTCATCAGCGCTTTGTTCACCGCCTCCGCCGAGGCCCGGATCAAGGGTTGGACCAACAGCGAGGGCGTTCGGGAGTGCGGCAATGCCGTGCCGCCCGAATACGCCCAAAAGGAGCATCGGGTGCTCAGCGAAGATGGGGTGGTCATCGAAAAGCAAAAGCGTGCCAAGACGGAGGCCGAGGTGCAAGAAGAGGAAAAGCTTGTGCGCGAGAAGACGGAGCAAGAACGGCTAGCGCGAGAGCAAGCGGAACGCGACCGCGTACTGCAGGAGACCTTCGCCAGCGAAGACGATCTCAAGATGGCCTTAGACGGAAAGCTCTCCACCATTACCTCACAGGTTAAGCTGCGTGAGAGCCACATCGAAAATCTCAAGGCCAATCTTAACGAGCTTCTCTTAGCGGCGGCCGACATGGAGCGGCGCGCTGAAAAGCCCAACGCTAAGGTGTTGCAGGACATTGAAAATGTACGCCGCCAGATCCAAGAAAGCGAGAGCTTTATTAAAGCCCAGCACGGGGAACAAGAGTCCTTAAATCAAAAGTTTGCAAGCGACTTGAAGCGATTGCGGGAACTGCGGGGAGGAGAACCCTAACTGTTCTGTTGAGCCCCGCAGGGACGCGCGACATCGAAAATCGAATGCATAAGCGTTGACGCATCACGCATTCCCCCCTTTACCAAAGGGGGGCAAGGGGGATTTCGCACCCTGTCCGATAAGGTTCTAAGGATTACCTCCACAACGGCTTCAGTGTCCCGCAGGACTTGCTGGTTATCCATGCGCAACACTTGTAGCCCGAGCTTCGCGAGATAATCGTCACGGTGTCGATCGGACTTGAGATGCTGCTCATCAAAGTGCTGTGAACCGTCCACCTCCACAACCAATCTCGCCCGAGGCGCAAAAAAGTCAACTACGTAATTCCCAATCGGTTTTTGGCGATAAAATGGCACCCCCAGAAGTTGTTTGCCGCGTAACCGTGACCATAACACTCGCTCGGCGTCGCTCATGTTTTTTCGCAACTCGCGTGCCCTAGGCTTTAGGCGGTTGTTATATCGAAGCATGGCCTATAACAGGAATCGGAAATCCCCCCTCACCCCCACCCCCCTTTGTTAAGGGGGGAATGTGGGCGGGGGATTATTTTGCGCTCATTTCCCCGACCAAATAACCCCTAGAGTCAGCCCTGGCGGTTATTGAGACACCTCCCCGTTTCCGATCGCCAACCGTCGAGAGGGTGCGCTACCTCGGTCCCATCCCCGGTTCGTTATCAATCGCCGAAAGGGTTCGCTTCGTCGGCTTAAGTTATTGATCTTCCCATGAGGTATTATCCAAGAGCTGTAAACCTGATTTCGGGCACTACGTACCAGCCGCAAGCACCCCTACAACGGATCGCGGCGAATCAGGGTGCCTACGCCCGAATCGGTGAAGATCTCTAGCAGCACCGCGTGCTCCATTCGCCCGTCGATGATGTGTGCCGAAGCGACACCGGCACTTACTGCCTCCATGGCGGCCCGGATTTTAGGAAGCATCCCCCCCTTTAACACCCCTGAGCTGATCAAGGCCCGGACCTCTGCCGAGTTAAGGCCTGTCAACACCTGTCCGTTATCGTCTAAGATCCCGGCGGTGTTGGTCAGCAGGATTAGCTTTTCGGCATGCAGCACTTCTGCCATCTTGCCCGCTACCAAGTCGGCGTTGATGTTATAGGACTGACCGCCCTCGCCCACCCCAATCGGCGCGATGACGGGGATGAAGTCCCCTTGGATCAACAGGTTGATCACGGCGGTCTCTATTTTATCTACCTCGCCCACGTGGCCGATGTCGATGATCTCAGGCGCCTCCATTTCCGGTGAATGGCGCTGAAATACAAGTTTTCTGGCTCTGATCAACCCGGCGTCTTTGCCCGTAAGCCCCACGGCCATGCCACCGTGGCGGTTGATCAGTTCTACGATTTCTTTATTGACCAGCCCTCCCAGCACCATCTCGACCACATCCATGGTTTCGCTGTCGGTTACTCGCATGCCGTCAACGAAATGGGTCTTTTTGCCTATGCGCTGCAATAAATCGCCGATCTGAGGGCCACCGCCATGGACTACGACGGGATTCAAACCCACCGTCTTCATTAGCACGATGTCGCGCGCGAACCCTGTCTTGAGGCGCGGCTCCACCATCGCGTTGCCGCCGTACTTCACCACCATGGTCTTGTCCACGAAACGGCGAATGTAGGGAAGCGCTTCGGTCAGGACCCGGGCAACGCCCATCGCTTCGGACTTATCGAGTGGCATCTCTTGCGCTGTTGAATTTTCTCAGGCCGTCTATGGAAAAACGCGTGCGAAGGTTTGATCGATGCCGCGGTCCACACGGGGTTAGTCTAGGCATAGAGCAGGATTACACCAAATCTCATTCAAGTAAATGCTTTCAAACTAACGCCTAGGAGCCTGTCGGACTTAGGTTGAACACCAAAGCCATAACGTGCGTGTTGAGCGCCAAAATCGAGGTTCGGGTGGTCATCAAGGCGATCGACTCCGTGAGTTGATGATGGACAGACTCTTCT
>JBOIEG010000848.1:0-2295 GCA_050740915.1 Gammaproteobacteria bacterium
TGTGCGGGTGTACCCGCCCGTATCTTTGCGGCTACCATCAGCTGTCCTTCCTGCACTCCTAAAGCGGCAACTGACGATATCAAGAACCTCAGCGGAATTCATGCAGGCTTACCGGAAGGACACGGTACCCGAGATAATTGTTGGTCGTCGTTCTCCAATGGCGTTTGCCGTTGACCCGGTTTTTCATAGCGTTCAGACAAAGTTGCCTGTCACCACCTTCTATCCGTGCCGGCTTTTGCCGAACACCTAATGCTGCATACGCTTAAAGCGCGTTAAGAAAACCGATGAATAGAGCGCGCGCCCTGTATAAACCAAAAGGAGTTAGGGGCCAGATCGAATACCATTTACAATCCCAACTCTCCCTGCCTCTCGATTGCTTCCCCGGCAACATTAACTCTCCAATCGCGGCCGACCTCGCGGCCTCGCCTCGCGCCGCTGCCCCGTCATGCGCGCGACCTTGGCATAGAAGCGCTCATTGCCCAAGGGCTGGCTTTGATTCAGCGCAAGCCGTATGTCACTGAGGGTCTCATTATCGAGAGGGGGCCGGAACAAACCGCGGTAGGCCCTTCGGCGTGCCTTGTCGGCCGCGCCAAGGGCAAGGTATACGCGGTGAGGGACCAGCGGCGGTGAGGTCTGTCCGAGGGCGTTAGCCCGGTAGCTGGTCCAACGGTAATAGGCCGGGTCTTCTACCATTGCTGCGCGAACGGGGTTCATTTCGATGTAACGCATGCAGGCGAGGAGAGTGGTCTCCGCCTGGATGAGCGAGGACTTGTAGCGGCTGTCCCAAAGCGTACCGGTGCGGCGGTAGCTCGTGTTGATGTACTGCACGTAGCGCCGTCCCAGAGAGATGATGAGCTTGGGCACTGTCTCTGCTCTCTTAGGAGTAACGAGTAGGTGCACGTGGTTGGTCATGAGCGCATAGGCATGTAGCGAACAGCTTGTCTGCTTCAATGCCTCACCAAGCCAATGCAGGTAAGTAACATAATCCTCCTCGCCAAAGAAGCACGGCTCGCGGTTATACCCGCGCTGCACGATGTGCAGGGGTATTCCATCCAGGTGAACACGCGGGTGGCGGGGCATAATCCCAATATATCATAAACAAGCAGCCTGGCCCCTATAGCATTTGCGATCGACGGTCGTTCGCTGACCTTATAGGAAGAAGTGCGCACGGTGACGAGCAAGGAGAAGCCGAAGACCCATCAGCGATTTCTCCAACAACTCAAGGCCATGCTGCCACCGAATTGTCGCGCCATCTTCGTGACCGACGCAGGGTTTCGTACCCCCTGGTTCAAGCAAGTGAAAGCCTTCGGTTGGGACTGGGTGGGACGGATCCGCAATCGCCATGAGGTAAAACCCAACCGTTCCAATACGCGTACCGCCTCTGCGCCCGAAACAACGGGCATTTTAGGCATGTTCAGCTACGTGAAAGGTCGTCAGCAGTGGACGGCCCGTGACGGTCAGCGGGAATTCTTGGAGGTAAAGCTCGGTGGCCTCGCGTAAATCGGCCAAGGCTTCCTCGACCGTCTCGCCTTGCGTTGTTGTCCCAGTTTCAGGATTGAAGGCGACATAGCCACCTTCAGGTGCTGGAGTCAAGACTGCGGAAAGTTCCATGATTTATCCTTATCTTAAAGGTAACGGGGATTTTACATCGGCCTAGACGTTATGACCTTGTTCCACTGCCCGCTTCCGTTGTGGTGCACCAGCTGGAATCAGAATTTGGCGATGATCGCTCCCATGTAGCCATCTTTTAGGGAATTCACCGTCGTACTGCGTGTCTTCACCGGTTGGCCCAAGGTCCAGTAGTCGAACTTCACGGAGTTCGGCTTTGCTGAGCTCAACGATAGTCCGGTAGAGCTGCACAACTTCGTAGTACTCAACCGTCAGGGCATGCATGTGGTTGTAGTTCGTCAGGGTGCGGGTAGAAATCGATTCGCTTTCCGTCTGCGATACCTCCCTGACGATGGACGCACGGCGGTTTCTTGCCGAATGCGACGCTTGGTGTGTGCGATCAACAATGTCCTGAGCCAGCGACGCTCAGACCTCTCTTTGACCCGATGAAGTTGCCAGTGGTTATCCAAACTCTCCCGTGTCTTTTTGGCCGTCATGGGTAAGGTGGGATCGGCGAGCTGTTCATCGCGACGCCGCGCCATCGCCTGCACCTCGGCGCGCAGTCGTGCATCGCACTCGGCAAAGGCGGCGGGTTGGTCAAGCACAGCGCGCCGTCGGTGGTTGAGAGGGTAGAGGCCGCCAATGTGCTCGACCCACGGCATTCCCCACTCTACCAATGCTGGCCAC
>JBOIEG010000849.1:0-2996 GCA_050740915.1 Gammaproteobacteria bacterium
CCGGCAGCGCAGCGCCACCTGTTGCGGAGTTCCGTGTGCGGATCCCCATGTCTCCAGCGGCGTGCGTTCAGCCGGCTGCAACTTGATCGCCACGCGGGTGTTCGGCATGAGCGAGACCATAGCAATCGCTGGAAAGTCTGTAAAGTTATTTAAGGGACACTACAGTAGTTGGTTTAGAAATCTTGGTTATCTTGCTGCTGCCGGTCATTCTCAACGGCGTTCTTGCTATGTCGGAACTTGCGGTTGTGTCCTCACGCAAGGCGAGACTAACGCTCTTGGTAGATGATGGCCACCCTGGTGCCACTAGCGCACTCGCGCTCCTTGAAAACCCGGGACGGTTCCTTTCGACGGTTCAGATCGGCATCACCTTGGTCGGGGTTCTCGCGGGTACCTTTGGGGGCGCCACGATCACGGAAGAGCTGACGGTGTATTTCGACGGCTTCCCGGACATCGCTCCCCTCGGGGAGCCTATCGCGATAGCGATTTTGGTGGTGGGAATCACCTATCTATCACTTGTCATCGGCGAGCTGGTTCCCAAGCAGTTAGCCCTAAAGAGTCCCGAGCGCATAGCCGCAGCCATGGCGCGTCCGATGGCATTCTTAGCGAAAGCCGCGAGTCCTATCGTCTATTTGCTCCAGTCGTCTTGCACCCTGGTATTACGCCTGCTGGGTGCCCATCACACACCGGAGCAAACTGTGACCGATGAGGAAGTGAAGGCTGTTGTTGCTGAGGGCGTCACCGCTGGGACGCTCAAACCCGCAGAAAGGGAGATGATCACGAGCATCATGCGTCTGGCGGATTGGCGCGTGCAAGAGATGATGACGCGACACGAGGAAGTCGTCTGGCTCGATCTTGGTGAGGGGGAGGAGGCCATCCGTCGCAAGCTTCGAGAATCTACCTTCTCCCGCATGCCGGTGGCAAGGGGCGGCCTCGACAAGATGCTCGGGATCGTCCAAGCCAAAGATCTCTTGAACCGTGTCATCAGCGGTGGATCGTTGGAGGTCGAAAGCGCTCTACGCCAACCTGTGATCGTCCATCGGCATATGTTGGCGCTACGGGTGTTGGAGATGTTTAGAGAATCTCCAATTCATATGGCCCTGGTCCTGGATGGCTCGGGTGGCCTTGAGGGAATTGTCACCGCGGCGGACTTTCTTGAGGCGATCGTCGGAGGTCTTGCCGAGCCCGGTGGGAACGGCGAGCCGGAGGCCACCCAACGGGATGATGGCTCGTGGTTAGTCGATGGCGACTTGCATGTTGATATTCTCAAGGACCGACTCGGCTTGCGTGAGGTCCCAGCGGAACGCGATTTCCATACGGTTGCAGGCCTCCTCTTGTGGCAACTTGAGCGGCTACCTTCGGTGGGGGAGCACATTGACTATGCAGGATTCCGGTTCGAGGTCGTGGACATGGATGGCCACAAGATAGATAAGGTACTGGCTATATTGCACCAGTCGTGGCGCGCACTTGAGTAAGGAAGTGTCCGATGCTCCTTTGCAATCACAAGCAGTGAGGAGGTAAAAATGAAAGCGTTAACGTCACCGGCAACTGCGTTAGCTTTGGTAGCCGCGGGTGCTGTTTGGGCAGGCGAGACCGGCGAAACCGAAGGGAGTCAGACTGGGACGACGAAACAAAGCAGCCAAGGTAAGGAAATGCCGCAAACCAAGGGACCAGAGTCGGAGCGGAGCACGACGCTGCAAGACCTCCATGAGGTGATTATAATCTCGAAGGTAAGAGCGGCGCTAGCACAAGACCCGAGCGCCCGTGCCTTGAGGATCGTTGTGGAAAGCACTAAAGGGAAAGTCCGATTAAGCGGGTCTGTGGACAACGTAGATGAAAAGGTGAAGGCAGAGTCGATCGCTCGCCGGGTAGATGGCGTTAAGGAAGTCGAAAACAGACTTAAATGATCGCTCCAGTAAGTCAGTCGGTCGATGAGAGACGCATGAGTTTATAATGTCCCCCGCCGGGTTTGCGTCTGAGGGCGCTACAAACCGTTTTTTGGTGCCGCCTGCAAAGTGAGCGAGGAAATAGAATCCAAGCTTTAGAATTCACCGCCCTCCCCTGCTCCCTGCGCATCAAGCTGCTCTTGATTTCGGATGTACTTCCTGATTTCTTCAAATCCAACGGTCGAGACCGCATAGCCTCTCGCCTAAAATTGCTCGCCGTTGAAATTCCTCTGTCTCCCGCCAAACTGTCGGGCCTCCGCAATCGCCGATTTTCCTTTGATATACCCAATTACTTCGGCCACGGAATACTTCGGTGGGATCCGTAGCAACATATGCACGTGATCCTGCACCATATGCCCTTCCAGGATCTCACTGCGGCGTTGCCCGGCTAACTCGCGCAACACCGGCCCTAAGAACATCTTGCCATACTGCGAGGCTCATATTTGGCATCAAGCGAATTCAGGTTCCTAAGCCAATGTATCATAAGACACTGAAGTATTTAGCGGGCGTCACCGCCTTCACTTTGTTCTATCTTGGGGTGGCGAAATTTGGCTTGTGGCTGGTTCCGGGTGTTCAGAACAGCGTCACTCCCGTTTGGCCTCCTGCCGGCATAGCCCTCGCGGTGGTCCTGGTTTTCGGTTACCGGTTTTGGCCGGGGATCTTGATCGGTGCGTTTGCAATAACGGCTTTTTCAGGCTTTTCTGTCAATACCGCACTGGGTATCGTTGTGGGAAACACCCTGGAGGCGATGCTGGCTGCCTACCTGTTACATCGGGTCGGGGCCTTTCATCGCGCGCTCGACCGCCTATGGGATGTACTGGCATTCGTGGCCATGACCCCCGTTTGTGCCGCTATCCTCGGGGCTACGATAGGAGTGGCTAGTCTATGGTGGGGCCAGGTAGTGGACCGCTCCACGGCCGTCCCGACCTGGTGGACGTGGTGGCTGGGTGATGGCATGGGGATGCTGTTGGTCACGCCGCTGCTCCTGACCTGGAGCCGTAAGTGGCGCGGCGACTGGACCTTAGCTCAGGTCATGGAGGCCGCCGGTCTGCT
>JBOIEG010000850.1:0-7896 GCA_050740915.1 Gammaproteobacteria bacterium
TGTGCGGGTGTACCCGCCCGTATCTTTGCGGCTACCATCAGCTGTCCTTCCTGCACTCCTAAAGCGGCAACTGACGATATCAAGAACCTCAGCGGAATTCATGCAGGCTTACCGGAAGGACACGGCCATTTGGACCGCTCTTCTTACATTGCGGCCCATACTCGGGTACTGCGTTGCGCGTTTCCCCAAGAGCCCTTGCTCGTCGCTCGCCTGGTTACTCCTGCCGTTGTACCACTCGATGCTGTCTGAGACCCCCGGGGGACGGTCGGTGCTCGTCTCCGACGCACCTTCCGCGTGGCCTGCGCCCGACCTGAAGGGATCGGCTCACACCCAAAATACTTACTTCTCGGGGCTACGTTTCAGATTCAGGGGCTGCACCCTTCACCTCGTGGTACGTGCGTATCTTCCCGTCCGGCTTGTACCTTTCGGTCATTCCACTTCCGAGCGGCTGACTAGGCCCTGCTCGGGAGAGCTTCCCGCTTTGCGCGGCTCTCTTACAGCTGGCAGCATTGCCAGGTTACCCAGACCTTGTATCGTGCATTTCTCCTGCCTGTGTCTTGGGTTACAACCCGACTGATGGTCGAGTGCAAACTCACCGCTCTTCCAATCTCGGACAAGCTGCTTCCATACCCAAGGCGGGGCCCGTCGGATAAGGCGCGGGGCGGGTGCAGCTCAGCTACCACGCCGATGGCACAACAACGGTGACCGATCCCAAAGGCGCCGCTCGCCACTATACCTCTGAGACCCACCAGGGAGTGAACAAGGTGAAATCCATCCAGGGCGGTCCGTGTCCCGACTGCGGCGGCCAGGCGCAAAACCACAAAGGAATGCATCGGTGGCGGTCCGCCGGTGACTTACCCATCAAGATCAAATGGCTGGTAATCCTGTTGGCAGCAGTTCTACTGCTCGGGATCGGTCAGTACTTCTTCCTGCCCGGATGGTATCGCGAGTCAGCTATCAAGGTCTCCGGCTGGTTGATAATGTTGTCAGTAGCTGCAGCCATTGCGCTTAGCGTCTGGCTGATGCGGAAGCTGAGTTCCGCTGCTTCGCGTGGCAGCCGGATCGGTTCGTATCTCGGTGGTTACGGAATCTATCCCTTTGCGTTGTTCTTGGGCTTTGTTGTTGGCGGCAACTTCGGCGGCGCAATAGGCGATAATGCTTTGGGTGATGCTGGCACCGTGGTGGGGATCGGGGTAGGCGTTTTTGTTGTGACAATCGTTGCCTGTTCTATCGGTGCCTTGCTTGGCTTCCTGCTGGGTGGTTTGACACAGAGACTTGTAAAGTAGTCGCCTTATTCAACAGCAGACATTCCACTCAAGCCCCGCAGCTGGGGCTTATCGTTTTAGTCGATTCGAGACGGTTGGCGTTACCGCTCGATCATCTCCGGCTGCAAATCCCTTCGCTTGTGGATCACAGCCAGCACGAAGACATCGTGGTCCTTGATCTCGTAGAGAATGCGGTAGGAGTAGAGCGACAACTCCCGGATGTTCTCGTTGCCGAGTTCCGGCACGACACGGCCGATGCGGGGCAGCTCGTTGAGGATATCGGTCTTCGCCGCGATATCCTGCGTGACCTTCTTGGCGTAGTAGCGGGAGTCGTGGGCGATGAAGTCATGGATGGATCGGAGATCGGTCTTGGCTGGTTTCGACCAAATCACCATGAATCGATCTCGCGCTTTAAGTCCTCGCTGCTGATGGTGCGGCCGCGTTCCACGGCCTCCTGCCCCTTGCGGATCTTATCGAGCACGTAGAGCCGGTACATGATCTCGTCCATGTCGGTGTCGTCCGGCAACTTCCCGATGGTCTCCAGGGCATCCTGTTTGGCGGGTTGCATAATGGTGCTTCTCCTTAATCGGTTTATGCGTTGACGGCCTTATTGCATCTGTTGTTTGCCGATCATGGCGTCGATGAGCTTGATAACCGCCTCCTGATCTTCGTGATCAAAACCCTCCACCGCCTGGAAGCGCCGGAACAGTCTGGCGTTGCCGAGCGGGATCTCCTCGGTCGGGTTGCCGGTGAGCAGGTAATCCACCGTGGTGGCCAGGGCATCGGCCAGCTTAATCAGCATCTCGGCGGGCGGGAGATTCAGTCCGCTTTCGTACTTGTTGAGCTGCTGGAAACGGATACCAACTTTAGCCGCCAGCTCCTTCTCCGACCAGCGTTTCTGCTTGCAGCAGCTCTTTCAGTCGTACTCCGAGGGCCTTGCGGAAATCTTCGTTCTGCATGGCAAGCAATGCATCCAGGTTCATGTTGACCTCCGCAGTGTAAGGGTGTGTTCCAGAGACGACTTGACGGATGCTCCTTGGTAAGGATAAAAGTAGATCCCTACAAGAGTCAACTTAATCCTTGACAGAGCACACAGCATAGGGTCAGATCTTGTATCGTGGATTATGCCTGCCTGTGTCCTGGTTTACGACCCGACTGATGGTCGAGTAGTGCAAACCCACCGCCCTTCCGATCTCGGACAAGCTGCTTCCATACCCAAGGCGGGGCCCGTCGGATAAGGCGCGGAGCGGGTGCAGCTCAGCTACAACGCCGATGGCACGACAACGGCGACCGATCCCCAAGGCGCCGTTTGGCACTATGCCTTCGAGACCCACCAGGGCGTGATCAAGGTGAAATCCATCCAGGGCGGTCCGTGTCCCAACTGCGGCAGCCAGACCCAAAATCACACCTACGACGCCAACGGCAACGTGGCAAGCAAGACCGACTTCAACGGGAATGTCACCACCTACACCTACGATCTGACTCGCAACCTCGAGACCTCCCGCACCGAAGCCGCGGGCACCCCGGAGGAACGTACCACCCAGACCTAATGGCATGCCGAGTTTCGCCTGCCGCTGCAAATCGATGTCTTCGACCGGAATAATACGCATCTTAAGGGCACGACGTTTACCTACGATACCGTGGGTCGAGTGCTGGCCCAAACCGAGATCGATATCGCCTCAGGGGAGTCGCGCACCACCACGAACAGCTACCACGCCTTGGGTTTATTGGGATCTGTTGATCGCCCGCGCACTGATGTCGCGGATGTGACCGGCTACGACTACGACGCCCAAGCAATCGCATCAAGACCACCAACGCCTTAGGGCAGGAGACCTTGGTGAGACAGCACGATACCCACGGCCGGCCCCTCAGCCTCACCGATCCCAGCGGGCTTTTGACCGAGCTCGCCTATGACGCCCGAGGCTGGTTGCAGCGCCGGAGCGTCGATGGCCAGGTAACCTCGTTCTCTTACGATGGGGTAGGCAACGTAACAGGCCTCACGCTCTCCACCGGGACATCGCTCAGCGTCACCTACGACGCCGCCCACCGGCTGACCGCCATCCAAGACCGCGCCGGCAATACGATCACCTATACCCTGGATCCTCTGGGTAACCGCATCAAGGAAGAGGTCACCGATCCTGCTTCGGCGCTGACTCGCACCCACGCGCGGGTCTACAACAGCCTCAACCGCCAAATATCGAAAGGCAAAAGCCCTTAAAGCTGTGCTGACCGATGAAGTATGGACCGTGACAGGCACGCTCCCAAAAGGCTTTATGGGAGGTGTTGCTTTGATAAGAATATGTAAACGTAGCGCACATATCCTTAGAGTTAGTCATGGCAAATAAGCCAGCCAGCGGCCCTAGACGGCGTATCTCCAGAGAGGCGTTAAAGGGGCCGGGCTCTGTGGGATCCCTACACCTTGGCAAGGACGGGCGCGTTGGAGGCAACCTGAAACTCCGCCGAGCGGGTCGGTGAGACCCAGATCTGCGCATTAGGATCCGCCTGCGCGGCAAGGGTGGATGGTAAGCCGGCTTTGCCCGTCCTCTTCGATCTCCCAGTCGGCTACCCCGTAGTTCTCGAAACGCACCGTTTGGTGATCGGAAAAATGCCGCTTGAGCGTGCGCTCTATGCCCTTATCGTACTCGGGGCGCACCACGTGAGTTGCCCCCCGTGTTTCCTTGACCACTTTGCCATTGCGTGCCACCAGCTTGCCATCCTTAAACACCAGCTCCGGCTTGGCAAACATCTTTTCTTTGTCTTTTTGTTCTTTGTAGATCGTGATATCCGCGGTCGCCCCGGGTCCCAAGTGTCCGCGATCGGCCAATCCCAAGCTCTTCGCCGGAGCGGCGCGGGTCAAAATGGCGATTTCATATAAGCTGTACTCGCGCTCTAGGGATCCCAGGGTGCTCATCGCGGCGGCGCTGTTGTTAATCGCGGCGAGCTTTTCCTTGCGAAAGCCTCGGTCCATGAGCAAGCGGATCAAATGCGGGTAGCTGGTAAACGGTGCGCCGTTGGGGTGGTCCGTCGTCAAGAAGACGCGCCAAGGATCGAGGACTAGCAAAAATAACTCTAGCCCTATGGCCCACTGCAGGGCGTTGACAAAGCTTTTATCGCGGTATAAAAAAGGCACCACGCCGCAGCCCGCCTCGCACTCGATGTCCATGAGCACCCATTTTTTCGGGTGGGCGTGTTTGTGTCCCGCGTACTGGCGCATGGTGTCGGCGGATGCCGTGACCGTTTGGCCGAACATCATCTGTCCGACGTCGATCGAGAGTTGGGGGTTGGCATTGACCACCTCCGCGATTCTCGCCGCCCCAGAGGAAAACTTGCGCTCTCCCTCGGTGCCGTAACTGTGAAACTGGACGTGGGTCAGGTGCAGGGGTAGACCGTCAACGGCTTGCATCGTCTTCAAGGTGGTCTCCATATTGCCGGGTACACCGAGGTTACACCCATGCACATGCAGCGGGTGGGGCACGCCGAGCTCGTGCACAGCCCGCGCTAACACCTGTAATATGGTCCTTGGGGTGATCCCGTAGTGGCGGTTCGGCTCATCGAGATCCAATTTACGCTGGTTGAACTTGAAGGCGTTGATGCCGCCTGGATTGACGACTTTGATCGCAAGCGCTTGCGTCGCCTTTAAGGTCCAGGCAACGTAGTCGTTGATCGTTTGCTGGGGCTTGCGGGAGCTGAGCAGGCGCAGCAGGAAGTCGTCATTGCCAAGCACAGCATAGGCGCCTTTGTCGACGATGGGAATGTCCGCCATTTCCATGTGGACCTGGCGCGCGTTCGCCGGCACCATGGCCGGCTCAAAGCAAGCCGTGTAACCCATCTCCGCATAGCGATAACCGGTCACCGAAGTGCTCGGTGCGACATGGCCCGTCCCCGAGCGCGTCAGCGCCGTGCGTTTTCTGACACCGTGGCGGTGATCCTCGGGCAGCATGATGCGCGCGATATTGACCTTGCCACCGCCGATGTGGGTATGGATGTCGATGGCGCCCGCCATCACCACGCGGTCCCGGATATCGTATTCCTCATTCGGGCGCTCGCCTGCTTTAGGCTTGGCTATAATGCGGCCGTCGCGAAGGTATAGATCGCGTTCCTTATTTTCTGCGCCGTTCAAGGGGTCGAAGACACGCCCCCCGCTGAGCTTGGTTAACATGCCGGCTTGCTACAAAGCGTCTTCGATCGCGCCGATCACCGTGGCCACAGCGGGAAAAGGCGATGCGCGCAGTTGCTGGAGCGGCAATGAGACCACGCTGTCGCAACGAAACAGATGGCCTCTGTGATCCAGACCGGGTGTGGCCACCGGAAAAAACACCGCCGGTTGAGGATCGAGATCTAGGTTCGGCTGGCCCAATACGATGGTTGGCACCGTTGATTTCGGTGGCGGTATGGGCGTGATCGCCGCGATCCAGACCAGGGCCTCGGTATCGCCCGAGGCCAGCATCTGGCGGGTGGCAAAACGCTCCGGTTCATAGACTGGGTAGCACTTGGAAAATCCCACGCGCAAGGGATAGCCGGTGAGCCAAGCACACACATTGGTGGCTCCCGTGGCTCCCTCGTTTCCCCCTAAGGGAAATCCGGCGAAGCGGGTGAACTGATTCAACTCGCGCAAAAGCTCGGTCAGCATCTGCACGACCAGTTCCGAATGCGGAAAATCGAGTCGGGCGGCGTCCCACACCAGCACCCCGTAGCGGGCTTCTCGCATGCGCTCACAAAGCGCCTGTAGGGTGGCTTTCTTTATTCCTGCGATTTCCTTGCAGGACAAGCGCTGCCCACGGAGCACGCTGCGCAGAGCGAGCACGACTTCGCCCAGAGCGTGCACGTCGCAGGCGATGGCTTGCGCTTTCACCGTGACCGCGAGCGCGGCCGGTTTAGCGGGCGATTTCCCGCCGATGAAAATCAGCTCGCGAGGTCTTGCGCCGTTTAAACCCTCGGCTCCAAAGGTGCGCTCGAAAAACCGCGGATAATCGGCTGCGTCCGTACCCAGCAGCACCACCAGATCGGCGCGATTTCTGATCTCGGACAAGGTCGTGGTGATTAAGCCGAGCTCTTGTAACGTCTGGATATTGCGCCTCATAGCGCCGCCGTGCATGTGATCCACCACGCCGCCGGTGCGCTCAGCGAGCGCGATCACCGCCCGCATTCCCGCCACATCGGTGGCGAGCCCGCCGTAGAGGGGCTGCCGCGCCTTGCGCAATAGACTAACGGCGCGCTGCACAGCGTCTTCGAGATCGCTCGGCTTGCCGTCAATCCGCGGGAAAGCGGCGGGTACCCCTCGGGAGAATCCGGTCTTGGCCTTAGCGCATCCGTTTTGCGAAACGTGCAGCTCGTTGGCCTTGCCTTGTACCGTGAGATCGTCACATAACAAGCCGCAGAAGGGGCAGGTAACATGGTGAAAGACGCTAGAACTTGGCGACTCCGCTCCGGGCATGTTTGTTATTCAGCTGCTTCTGGGGATAGCCTGGTATTGTCTGCCCGCCGCCTCCGCGCCTGGCTTAGGAGGTGGGCTCAAGATTACGGTAGCACAAGTTTTCGGGGAACTCTATCGATCAGCCGGGAACCCGCTGAGAGCGCCCGACGGGGTCACAGACTCACTCGAAGTCACCGCGCGCACGCAAGCGCCTCCGCCCGCCAGCCCCACTGATGCAGAGATCCGCCAGCGCCGTGCGGTTTATCATCCACTGGTCCACTCGACATCGCGCTCTGCAAAGTCCGCGGATCCCTTCGCATCACGCACGGCGGCGGCCACCTGTCCCAGCGTTGTGCGGCATCAATTCATCCTTTCTGGCATCAGCCCTTCTGGCCCCACTCCTTGCTGCTGCCTAGTTCCTCGCACAAAACACGGCGCAAAGTTTCCTCAAACCACTCGTCGCGTTCCATATCGGCCTCGGTGATTTCTGGCGCGTCGTCTGGGGCAACCCACGAACTTTTTGTATCTCGCAATTTCGCGTTCATTAGCGATAGTTTACTTTACCTTGGACTTACCTTATCTTATTTTTCGGTAGGGGAAAATAGCGTGTGGTATTGACAGTGGTGCCATCATGGCACCAAGGTATGCTGCGCACGAAAAAAAGGAGAACGGGTACGAGCGGGAGCCTGCCCATACATATCGCAAAGAAAGGAGAAGCAAACAATGAATCGATATTTGAATCAATTTAACCAGTCCTTATGGTGTTGCCTACACGTCGCTCGGGGGCTGATGGCCCTCGGGGTTCTCTTGGTCGCAAGCAATGCGGCCACGGCCGATGTCACTTTCCTCGGCGTGGATAGGCAAGCGAAGCTTAGCAACGACAATACCACGGCCACCGTGACCGGTTGGGTGACGTGTTCCGACGGGGAAATGTACAACGTGAGTGCGGTTGTCGTTCAGAACCTCGCGATTGGAGCGGGGCAGCTTTTGCCTGTGGGAGATTTTCTCCCTTGTACCGGTTCGCCCATACCGTTTGCGGTTCCGGTACCCGTTTTGATTCCGGCGAACGCCACGTTCGCGGAGGGACCGGCAGAACCTAGTGTAGTGTCCCTTAAATAACTTTACAGTTAAGCCGCCTTCTTTTTTCCCTCGGGGCAGGGTGGATCCGGGCTTGATCTGCTCCATCTTGACCCGCGCCCGCTCGATCTTCTTGATGAT
>JBOIEG010000851.1:0-5190 GCA_050740915.1 Gammaproteobacteria bacterium
TGTGCGGGTGTACCCGCCCGTATCTTTGCGGCTACCATCAGCTGTCCTTCCTGCACTCCTAAAGCGGCAACTGACGATATCAAGAACCTCAGCGGAATTCATGCAGGCTTACCGGAAGGACACGGAAGATCCACATCGAAGCGGGCTAACTCCCCGGCCAACACCTCGCTCTCGGCGGCCGCAAAATACCCATGAAGCTCCCGCTCAAACTACTCTATATCACTGACCGGATCCCTCGACGCACGCCGCTGGGTCATGAAGGCTTGCAGGCGATCCAATGCGCTTTCAAGGGTGACAACAATATTGTCTGCGTGTAACACTCTCATTAGGGGCAGCCCTCCGAGTTCTGGTTGGTTTGCAGACTGCCATTATCTCAGAGGGCTCTTGCCCCCGCTTCTTCCCCCTCCAATAAAACTGTCATCTCATGCAGTCAATAAAATCTTAACTCGTTGATTCATAAGTCAGAGACGGATCTACTCCCTTACGATTCTATTTCAATTTTTATAATTCAGGTAATTTGCCCAATAATTTTCGCGGTCCCGATGATCCTTACCAAATTACGAATGATTAGAGCCGATATCCGACAGGACTTTATTATAGGCGTAGTGGGTTTGGTAATTTGCGAACTTGTAGCGTTAATCACGGTAACCGCAGAAAGTGGTAGCTCGTACTTCTCTGACCGACTGTCTATCCCGATTGCGATTGGCTCATTCATAGCTCAGCTACTCGCGTTGAGCGTCGTAGCCGTCATTTTACGAATGCTGTATTACCATAAAAGATAGCGGCTGAGGGCATAACAATGAATACTCTACAACTACTTCAGAGACTATGACCCGACGATAGGAAGATATGTTGAGAGCGATCCTCTCGGGTTAGCGGGCGGGATCAATACTTACGCGTATGTAGACAACAATCCACTGTACTGGGTTGACCCTTACGGACTAGCACCCTATGACCCATATCCTGATGCGGACACCGCAGCCAAACGCGCGATCAGAGACATCAACCCATCTTCAATACGCGAGGATGTGGAATATGCGGGACGGATCTGCCGTTACGTGGACGGAAACTGTTTCTACCTTCCAGTTGCATAAATTTCTGCGGTTGTCCGCAAAAAATGGCTTGAAGACGGGGGTTCGTCGAGTTCTCGTTGTGCTCTGGATTTCACCGTGGGTGAAATCTAACGATTCAGTAAATAGGCTGATCGTGCGATCAGTAGAGTAGAAGAAGCGGTCTGCACTTTGCGGTATAATATGTTCGCTAAAACAGAACCACCCGCAAAGGAGACCGCTCCCATGAAGTGTAGCAGAGCCGATGTCCACTGCAAGACCCACAGCCTTCCAGTGCTCCGATTCGAAGAGAGCCAACTCACCTCGTTCTCGGGCTGGGTCCTCATCCAAGAGCTCTTTCGCCGTCTGGATCTGAAGGAGCGGTTGCGCCGGTGTTTTGAGCATCTTGTTGTTAGTACCATCTTTGGACACGCCACCGTAGTGCTGTCTCTGGCGCTGCACCTGCTGATGGGGTTTCGGGAGTTGCGCGATATCCGCTATTACCGCGATGACCCGTTGGTGAAACGCACTCTGGGGCTGCGCCGGCTGCCCGATGTGGCCACTCTCAGTCGGGCCTTGGCACAGGCCGACCCGAAGCGTGTCGAGCAGCTGCACCGCCTGCTGCGCGAGTTGGTGGTGGCTCGGCTGGCGAAGCTTAACCTCCCACGGGTCACCTTGGACTTTGATGGCTCGGTCATCGGCACTGGAAGGGTTGCCGAGGGTACGGCGGTGGGATTCAACCGCAAGAAGAAAGAACAGCGCAGTTATTACCCTTTGTTTTGCACGGTGGCCCAAACCGGGCAAGTGCTCGATGTGCTGCACCGCTCCGGTAATGTCCATGACTCCCATGGCGCGGAGGCCTTTATCCGCAACTCTATCGCCACCGTGCGTTCGGCCCTCCCCGGGGTCTGCATCGAGGTACGCGTGGATAGCGCCTTCTTCAGTGACGCGATCATCACGAGCCTCGATGCCCAGGGCGTTGAGTATACGGTCAGCGTCCCCTTCGAGCGCTTCGCGGAGCTCAAAGAACGCATTGAAGCGCGTCGATGGTGGCATCGGATCAAGGCGGGATGCGCCTACTTTGAGGCGCAGTGGAAACCCAAGGCTTGGAATGTTCGCCATCGTTTCCTCTTCATTCGCACTCGGGTCAAACAGCAACACAAAGACCCCGTACAGCTCGATCTCTTCATCCCCCATGCCCTATGGCTACGAGTTCAAGGTCATCCTCACCAACAAGCTCCTGTGCGCCCGCAAGGTGCTCGCCTTCCATAACGGGCGGGGCAGCCAGGAGGGGATCTTCGCCGAGCTCAAATCCGACAACCAGCTCGACTATGTCCCCACGCGTACTTGGGTCGGCAATCAGATCTACCTACTCTCAGTCCTCCTGGCCCACAACTTGGGCCGAGAGCTGCAAATGATCGCCCATCCTCCTTCGCGTACTACCCTTGAGAAGCGCCCGGCGTTTTGGGACTTCGCGCGCCTTGACACCCTGCGCCGTCGCCTTATCCAGCGTGCAGGCCGTTTGATCCGACCGCACGGACAGCTCACGCTCAGTATGGCTGTAAACCCAGCCGTTCGCGATGAGCTGTTGTATTACCTAAAGGCTTTGAAAGCCGCATGAGTTCCCCGAGCAACCGGATTTTTTGCAACGCTAGAGTCTACACTCCACCCAACAGAGGCAGCAAGGCTAGGTCATATAACGGTACCTGTCCCAAAGGCACGTCGCCAGAAGGAAGTTACCACACGCATGGTGGGTAGGACCCAAGATATGACAGCGAGAACTTTTCTGATGAAGATAAAGGCATTCTCGATAGAGACCAAACACCAGGCTTTTTAGGTACGCCGAGCGGAACGATCAAAAAATATACACCCATATACACCCATATCCGGACGCCCTTTACGAGGGCCTGTGACACCAATAGGGACGGGCGCGAAATGAAGTTTCCAAAACTCGCCTTGACACTGCTGTGCCTTCTTATTTGTAATCTAACCACACTGGCAGGTGTGCATTCAGAAAAACAATCCGTGCATTCCTACGCACCGCACAATGGCTTTGTCCCGGATGCTATAACGGCAACCGCTATAGCTGAAGCGATCTTGGTTCCGATATATGGGAGAGCAACTATCGAAAGGCAGAAGCCCCTTAAAGCTGTGCTGACCGATGAAGTATGGACCATGACAGGCACGCTCCCAAAAGGTTTTATGGGAGGTGTTGCTTTGATAAGAATATGTAAACGTAGCGCACATATCCTTAGAGTTAGTCATGGCAAATAGCCAGCCAGCGAAAATAGTGGGTCCCTGCCCGCAGCGTATCTCCAGAAATAGTGGGGCAGACTTTGCACGAACGCATCGGTGGGGTGGCGGTGGGGTAGAATACGTGGTCAAGGACAGTGCCGGTTTCACCTATGGGGGTGAATAACCGGCTCACCGAGGCGAGCCTCTCCGGGGTGCCCCAGGTCCGCTACACCTACAACGGCCGCGGCGAGCGGGTGAAGAAAAAGGCTTCCGGGATCACCTACTACCACTATGACCCATCAGGTCAGCTCTTGGCCGAGACCGATCTCCAAGGCCAAACCCTCAAGGAATACCTCTATCTGGAGGGGATCCCCTTAGCGGTGGCGGCAGCCAAGGCCACACCATCCGGTGTCTATGCGCTGCAAGGCCAAGACCGCAGCGGGCAGACGTTCCGCCTCACCCTGGCGCCCCAAACCCGCACCCTGAGCCTCGACGGCCTAGGGGAGGAGGATGGCACCTACAGCATCGCCCCCGAGCGCTGGAGAGAGACCCGCGACACGCTACTCGCCTCCCACACCACCCCGAGCGGCGCGCGGCTCAAGGTCAAGCTCGTCCTAACCGGCGCTAGCCCCACCGGCACCCTCACGCTCACCCACTCCCCGCGCAAGGCGCGCTATACGCTGAACGAGACCAGGGGGGATGGAATCTACAGCGGCCGCGCGGAGAAGAGCGGCAAAACGGTGCGCTTAACAATCAATGAGGACACCCGCTCACTGACCCTCCTGGAACAAGACCAGCCACCCCGAACGCTCACTGTCGACCCCGAGGACTGGCAGCTCAATCAAACCAAACGAGCCAAGCACCTGCGCTTTGGCGCTGAGGCGGCAGGGCTCACGCTCAAAGGCGCGCTACACCTTGGCAAGGACGGGCACGTTGGGGGGTACCTCAAGCTTCGCGAGGGTGAGCGACAAAAGAGCCACTATGCCCTCACCGCACGCCCTACGGCAAGCGGTTCCGCCGGACTCTACTACATCCACACCGACCAACTCGGCACCCCGCAGGTACTGACCGATGAGGCCCAGCAAGTGGTCTGGGCGGCCGACTATCAACCCTTCAGTGAAGCCACCCTCACCAAGGACAACGTCACCTTCAATCTCCGCTTCCCCGGCCAATATTTCGATTCGGAAACGGGGCTGCATTACAACTACTTCAGGGACTATGACCCAAGCATAGGAAGGTACATCGAGAGTGACCCCATCGGGCTCGCGGGTGGGTTGAATACGTACGCCTATGTTCTTGGAAATCCCCTGTCTTACATCGATCCATTTGGACTCCTGTCAATAGTTGATGCGTACCCATCTCGGGGTGCCGCTGCCTTAGCTGCTACGAGTGATGTACTAGCAATTTCCATCTCGGCAGATCGCGAGTATGCAGGAAGGATTTACAAGAACCCGGATGGCACTTATTCGTACACTCCAGCTAATCCCGGCACGGCACACACATCGAATCCCGATTCCCGCATTAATGGCTTTTCAAATGCCGGACGATATCATACCCATGGTGCCGAAAGTCCCGGATATGATGATGAAAATTTTTCTGACCAAGACAAATTTGGATCCGATTTCTGGCGAGAGCCGTCCTACCTAAGAGCCCCTCATGGGTTAGGTACTTAAGGCCCACCGAAAACGGGTTCTAAGCCCAGTTGCAGGCGTCCGGTTTGGGTGTCGCGTGCGGGGTGTGCGCGCTGAGCGTTAGCGCCGAGAAACGCGATAGCTTGGCCGATGGCCCTGCGTAGCTTGCAGAGCCTTCCATCGATGAGTGCCTCGATGATCGCTCCCAGAACGTGGTGGGCACACATAGCCACCTTGCGGGTGGATATGTGCACCTGGGTCAGATGCTGCGCCAT
>JBOIEG010000852.1:0-2657 GCA_050740915.1 Gammaproteobacteria bacterium
TGTGCGGGTGTACCCGCCCGTATCTTTGCGGCTACCATCAGCTGTCCTTCCTGCACTCCTAAAGCGGCAACTGACGATATCAAGAACCTCAGCGGAATTCATGCAGGCTTACCGGAAGGACACGCAAGCTTCTGGATTTCACGAACGGCCCCGGCACCCTGGGATCGCCGAAAACGAGCTATCGTGTGAAGTTCGAGACGAATAAAACTGGTCGAGCGCGCCGTCGACGCCATTCGGGGCATGGAACGGATCGAGCCACCGAAAGTGCGCATCGTCGTGGGGCAGATCGGCGTAACCAAAGGCGGTCTGTCAGATTACGGGTTGACTTTCGGCTCGATGAGCCTATGCTTGGGTGCCCTGCTGATAGCAAACAATTTCTATTCTTAGGAGGTGGAGTATGGCACTGCAACTCGGCGATATCGCTCCCGATTTCAGCGCTGAGACGACCCAAGGTCCAGTTCGGTTTCATGACTGGATTGGAGGAGGATGGGCTATTCTGTTTTCACATCCGAAAGATTTCACGCCGGTGTGCACGACAGAATTGGGCTATATGGCCAGCCTGAAGGGCGAGTTTGAGAAGCGCAATTGCAAGGTCATTGGGTTAAGCGTGGATCCTTTGGATTCCCATCGCGAGTGGTCTAAGGACATTGCGGAGACCCAAGGCCATGCGCCCAACTATCCGCTTATCGCAGACTCCGATCGTAAGATCGCCAATGAATACGGAATGATTCATCCCAACGCCAATGACACGATGACCGTGCGCTCTGTCTTTGTCATCGGTCCCGACAAGAAGATCAAGCTCATGATCACCTATCCGGCGAGCACCGGACGCAACTTCGATGAAATCCTGCGGGTGCTCGATTCGCTACAGTTGACGGCGCGTCACCAAGTGGCGACGCCGGTCAATTGGAAACAGGGGGAAGATGTGATCATTGTGCCCTCGCTCTCTGACGAAGAGGCGAAACAGAAATTCCCCAGTGGTTGGAAGGCATTGAAACCCTACTTGCGTATTGTTCCTCAACCGAGGGCCCATTGAAACGCGGGTGAATTTCCAGGCGCTGTGGCCGAGTCCGTTTGACCGGAAGATCCTCCGGGCTCGGTTAGAATTTGGTCGCCGCGAAGCGTTCGCGAGACCGCTGACGCGTAGGTTCTAGCCTGTGGCGGGAACGCGCTGCTCCGACATCCGCCGCTGTCAGCGGCGGATGTCGTGCCTTAAAACCCGCTCTTTAAGCTTTCTTCGATAAAACGCCTCAGATCACCGTCAAGCACCGCTTGGGGATTGCCTGTCTCGATACCGGTGCGCAGATCCTTGACCCGAGATTGGTCCAGCACATAGGAGCGGATCTGGCTGCCCCAACCGATGTCGGCCTTGGCATCCTCTATCACTTGCTGCTCGGCGCAGCGCTGTTGCAACTGCAGCTCATAGAGCTTCGCCTTGAGCTGCTTCATCGCATGCGCTTTGTTCTTGTGCTGGGAGCGCTCGTTCTGACATTGAACCACGGTGTTCGTGGGTAAGTGGGTGATGCGCACGGCGGAATCGGTGCGGTTTACATGCTGCCCTCCCGCCCCGCTGGCCCGGTAGGTGTCGATGCGCAGATCCTCCGGCTTGATTTCGATCTCGATCGTCTCATCGATCTCCGGCGACACAAACACCGAGGCGAAAGAGGTATGGCGGCGGTTGCCTGAATCAAACGGCGATTTGCGCACCAGCCTGTGCACGCCGGTTTCAGTGCGCAGCCAACCATAGGCGTGATCGCCGACCACGCTTAGGGTGGCGCTCTTGATCCCCGCAACCTCGCCCGGGGAGACTTCCATTAGCTCGGTTTTAAACCCGTGCCGCTCCGCCCAGCGCAGATACATGCGCAATAGCATTTCGGCCCAATCCTGGGCCTCTGTTCCGCCCGAGCCTGATTGAATATCGACAAAGGCGTTGTTGGCATCCAGCTCATCGGAGAACATGCGCCGGAACTCCAAAGCGACCAGCCGCTGTTCCAGCCTATTCAGATCTTGGCTTATGGCCTCTGCACTCGCCTCATCACCCTCGGCCTCGGCCATCGCAAGCAATTCGCTGCCCTCGCTCAGGCCCCCTGCCAAATCGTCCAGCGTGCGCACGACCTGCTCCAAAGCCACGCGTTCTTTACCGAGCGCTTGAACCCGCTCCGGAACGCTCCATAGCGCGGGGTCCTCCAGCTCGCGCCGAACCTCTATCAAGCGTTCGCGCTTGCGCTCGTAGTCAAAGGTACCCCCTGAGCGCATCGACCCGCGATTGCATGTCCCTTATTCGAGATAAAGCGCTAGTCGGCTCGACCATGATTTCTCTTTCAATGGAGTTGGCTTGCTCGCAATTATTATACGGCAAAGCAGGGGCTGGGGGAGCAGCCCCGACTCCCTCCTGGTATCATCTAAACCGCTTGAATCCGGACCAAACCAGGGTCATAGCGACGACTCCTGTCATCTGATTATAATCAGGCCCCGTTAGCACGTTGCCCGTCTCCGCAAGCTTTCGCGAGATGCGGCTTACACCCAGGCCAATTGTGTCCTTTCGGCAGGTCTGTGGAGGCGCCGTCAGATCCTCCTTGGCCGAGATTCCAGTGCGCCTATCGAGGCGCAGAATCCGAGCCAGGACTGTGCGCGAGAGGACAGCTATCTGGCCTGCG
>JBOIEG010000853.1:0-2856 GCA_050740915.1 Gammaproteobacteria bacterium
TGTGCGGGTGTACCCGCCCGTATCTTTGCGGCTACCATCAGCTGTCCTTCCTGCACTCCTAAAGCGGCAACTGACGATATCAAGAACCTCAGCGGAATTCATGCAGGCTTACCGGAAGGACACGATGATCAGGATTTTCTTGCGCGTCATGGCCTATTTCCACCACCAATGTCGCCAAGATCCAACGAGGTCTGCCCCGGCTTGGGTGGCGCCTTCGGAAGATTCTCGACCTGCAAGCTGTAATCGTCGTGCCCCCACTCGCAGCGCGAGAGCACCTGCTTCGGAATCTTATTGATGGTGAGATTCGGATACCGGTCTGGCTTCCCGCGGAAGGCGGTGCACAGCACGAGTAGGGTCCGGTCCGCGCCTACTTCATCGCTCAGTTGTTGAAGCTGGTCGTGGCTCAGATTGGCAGTCGTGACGTAGACGAAATCCCGTTCCGTGGAATGACCATGCTGCCAATACACAGCGTCACTCGGCGCGTACTGGAAGCCTTCCAGTTTGCACAGCGCTTCCGCCAGCATGGCAGCGTTGTATTCCTTGCTGATGACCCAATTGCCCCATTTATCTTTTTCGAGCAACGACGGAGCAAGACTGTAGTAGCGGAAGCCGCCGCCTCCCTTCCACAACCCACGGCTTCCGTCACGCCGCCGGGGTCTTCGCCGTCAATGACTTTCTTCAGGCGCGGAATGATGTGCGTGTGGCAGTGCTCGCCCAGTTCCACCATGAGCCAGCGGCGGCCCATCTTGTGGGCAACGGCGCCGGTAGTGCCGGAGCCTGCGAAGGAGTCGAGGACAAGGTCGCCAGAGTTGGTGGCGATCTCGACAATTCGCTTAATTAAGCGCTCCGGCTTGGGCGTGGCGAAAGGTTCGATGTCTGGCAGAAGCTTTCTTAAGTGATCTCGCCTAGCTTCTTGGTTCGAGCCGACCTCGTCCGCGGGCCACCACGTCTTGGGCACAATGCTAGTTTGAATATCCGTCAGGAATTTCTTAATGATCGGCAGGCGATTGCCGTCTTTGCCGAAGTAAACACGTTTCTCTGCAAGCGCCGCTTCGAAGGTCCTCCGACTGAATCGCCAGAAGTTACCGGTTGGAGGCGTTACCACCCTGCCCGACGGTAACGTAATGGGGTACCGCAGGGTCTCGCCCCCACTCTTCGCCGTGCCGTCAGCCCCTTGTCTCCAAGGCCCCCGGGGATCGTTGTCAGGGTTTTGGTAGCGATCAAGCTGTTCTTCGGTGCGCTCCAACATGTTCCGCGTCTTGCGCCATACCTCACGATTGCGTGCAACGAGCAAAACATAGTCGTGCGAGGCGGAAATATCCGTGTCGTTCTTCCGTCCGCTATCTTTCTCCCAGACCATCGAGGCAACGAAGTTCGCCCGCCCAAACACCTCATCGCACAGCACCTTGAGGTAATGCGCCTCGTTGTCATCAATCGTGATCCACAAAGACCCGTCGTCCGACAGCAGGCGCCGAATGATCTCCAGCCGGTCGCGCATCAGCGATAGCCAAAGAGAGTGCTCGATCCCATCGTCGTAATGGTCGAATGCACTCCCGGTGTTATATGGCGGGTCAATGAACACACACTTCACCTTGCCCGCGAATTCTTGTTCCAGCGCCTTCAGCGCCAGCAAGTTGTCGCCAAAGATAAGGCGGTTGTCGAAGATATCCTTGTCTGTCACGCGCTGCTTCGCGTGATACGACTTCTCCGAGTCTGCCAGCAGAATGCGCGGCTCCAGTTTGGGCCGGTTCTCCTTGCCCATCCAGGTAAGTTCGAGTTTTTGTTTTTCGGTCATGCCAATATCGTTAGTCTCAGGGCCGTGTGATGCGCAGCTTGTGATCGGTAAGCACGACGAAGCAGCCGGCCCAGGACTCCAGCGCATGCGCCTGAACCGCCGCGCTGATACGCTCCAGTAGCGCGTTTGCACCCGGTTCACGCAGGCGCACTAACAGTAGACCCGGGTGTGTGTCGGGTTGGAACTGGCGAATGTCCGAGAAGTCCAGGTCTTGTGTGATGAAAAAGCGTCCCTCCCGGCACGCGAAAGCCCAGACATCCACATCGGGCTTGCCCGTCAGCCCTTCGGTGGCTACGGTATCCACCTCATGCCCCCGCCTTTCCAAAACATCCACCAGCCGGGTGGGCAGGTTTTCGTCCAGTTTGACCTTCATGCGATGGATGGCGCGGGTGGAACGGGCAAGTCTTCCTCAGCGGAGACCGCGGCAAAGGCGATGACCGCGCGCACGGCGGTCTCATCGAGCGTCGGAAAATCCCTGAGAATTTCCGCCACGCTCATGCCTTCGGCCAGACTAGCCAGCACTGTACGCACGGTGACCCGGGTTCCCCTCACCACGGGTTCGCCGCCACAGATGGCTGGGTCACGAACAATGTATGGTTGGTAGTTTATGGTCATGGCATGGCTCCTAATCTCATATCATATCGCCAGAAACGTTGTACCCAATAATCGGGCGATTGTCGAAAATGTCACTGTCCGTCGCACAGTACAAGGCGTGAGAAAACTCCCCCGAGTCTTCCAGTAGTATGCGTGGCTCCAGCTTAGGCCGGTGCTCCTTGCCGATCCAGATGAGTACTAGTTTTTGTTTGTTAATCACAGTGACCCCTATCCAGTTTGATTACTTGGCGCTGCAGAACGAGTAATGACCACGGGTTGTGCAAGCCGTGCTATACATAGCGTCTTAAATAATATCGCATAGTCTTGTTACACTAACGGCATCTCTGTGGCCGACGGGAGGTTCCGTTATGAGGAAACTGGAAATCAGTGACGCTGATGTGATGGGTATCGCGATCCGGCAAGAGATCGAGCGCAACGAAGAAGCGCGCTCATCGGCTGCACGGATT
>JBOIEG010000854.1:0-1791 GCA_050740915.1 Gammaproteobacteria bacterium
TCACTCGGTCCCCCTTATGACTAGAGTCAATCGTGCTTGATTGCTCTATGGGATCGAGTGAAACCTCGTTAGTTCCCCTTATAATTCAATAAGTTTAAAGATCCTACGTATGAACAACCCTTAACGAAAGAGGACCATCGCCGCATGGGTGTGGCCGTTGACCAGCCCCGGCATGAGTACCCGTTGCTCCCCCGGAAGGGTCAGCGGGGCGTGGTAGGCGGCGAAGATCTCCGCGGCTGCTCCCACTGCCACAATGCGCCCGTCTTTAACGGCGACTGCCCCATCCCGTATCACCGGTCGGGTGTCGTCGATGGTCACCACAAACTCCCCGCCGATGAGCAGATCGACCTCCTGCATGGGCTGCGCCGTTGCACCGCTGATCACAACGGTGAGCAAGAGACCAGCGCAGAGACGCATCACCCGCGACATGATTCGTGACCTTAGCTTCCCGCAACCGGAGACCCACGGTGGTCTCCCGCTTTTCTTCTGCGCTCGTTCCGGCGAGATCGATTCAGGTGGCCGCCACGACGATGTCGTCGGGGCTCCTGGGGTCGATCTCGTAGTGGGTCTCGAACTGGCTGCTGAAGCCGGTCACGCTGACGAGCTGTCCGACGGAGAGGCCGGAGACGTCGATGCCCGTCTGCACGTTCACGAAGATCTGCACCTCCCCAGAGCCGTCGTCAACGAAGAAGATGAACCCGAACGGTAGGTCGTCGACGGGCGCCTGCGTGATGGTCCCCGCTACCTTGACGAGCAGACCTTCCGTCGCCTCGCCGATGGCGCTGGTGCGCAGGAACCGCGGCCGGACCCGCGGGCCGCGGCCGCCGAGGTCGACATCCTCGGGATCGGCCGGCACCAAGATGAGCAGACCGAAGCTGTCCTGGAGCGTGCCGGTGACGCGGGCCAGGCGGCGGGGGGCAACGCCGAGGTCGGTCTGCAGGCTGACGTAGACACCGGCGATGCGGTCCTGGAGGCCGAAGCCCTTGTCGAAGAAGCTCGACTCGAAGGCGCCCGAGGGCGTCGTCACCGAACCGGCGACGGTGACCACGGTACCCAAGGGGAGGGCGCGCGCCTGGGCGATCGAGATCGCGTGCGGGTGGTCGGCGGGCGCCGCCAGGAGGGGACCGCCGGCGAGCGCCAGAGCTGCGAGGAAGGTGGCCATCCACGGGAAAAGACGGCGGTTGTCTCGGTGCATCATGATCTCTCCTCTTCGTGTAGGCACCCGGCGCGAGCCGGAGAGCGGTGGTGCGAACGCACGCTCGGCTTCAAGCATCGTGACCGAGAAGCCAGAGTGTATAGAAATTTCGCAAGTTCTATCACAATAATTCAGGAAGAATAAACGCCGGCAGTACTGATAGACCTGGGAATTGTCAATATTAGGTTATCCGATGTTTTTTACAGTTGCGTGAAGCCGGAGATACGCTCAGCGTAGGGTGAATAGAAGCCCCGAATGATGGGCGCCGCACTGACGGTGGCCATGTATAGCGGGCTAAGGGGGCCAGGGCTAAAGGGGCCAGGCTCGGATATTTTCACAATGGCAGCTCTCTCTGCTTGAAGATGGCTTGCCGGTTCGAGACCTACTCCACGCCTTCGATGGGAGCGAGGAGGTCCTCCAGGAAGAACGCCGACAAAGCGGCACGACCGGCAAGCCCGGCCTTGGAGTAGATCGTGTCCTTCCGGTAAGCCTGCATGAATTCCGCTGAGGTTCTTGATATCGTCAGTTGCCGCTTTAGGAGTGCAGGAAGGACAGCTGATGGTAGCCGCAAAGATACGGGCGGGTACACCCGCACA
>JBOIEG010000855.1:0-1638 GCA_050740915.1 Gammaproteobacteria bacterium
TGTGCGGGTGTACCCGCCCGTATCTTTGCGGCTACCATCAGCTGTCCTTCCTGCACTCCTAAAGCGGCAACTGACGATATCAAGAACCTCAGCGGAATTCATGCAGGCTTACCGGAAGGACACGAATAGTCGGGGATACAGGCGTGCCTTCTCCGGCGCGGCCGATCGTGGCATGGAGACCGCTCCCCTTGAAAGTGAATGAACCAGCACTTCGGATTGGAACCGCTAGCCCGCTGCCCCTGATGTAGCGGACCGGCGGTATTTTGTCCGGTACGTACCGCCCCGAAGGTCGTTAGAAGCTGTCCGGGTCTGCTGGTCCAGGGCCTTCGTGCGGACGGCCACGGGAAGCTTGGCCTCGAACTTGAGGCGTCGAATGTTACGTAATCTCCTCAGCCTCTTCTTCGCGATTTTTTTAGGTCCTCCCTAGTCCGGGCACGGTTCATTACCAGTACAGAGTGAGTGTTAAGGGATCGCTGTCGTTCAGCACCACTCGCGTACCAAAGCCCTCCGAGCCCAGCGCGAAGACGAGCACGCGTCCTCGCCCTCCGATGTCCATTACCGCAGGCGCCTCTGCCTCTTTGCGATCGGGCCCTGCGCCCGCGCTCTTAACCCCGGCCTTGGCCAGTGCGGTGAGTGTGTCTTGGAGTCCGGCATAACCCCAATCTAAGACGTGGTTGTTTGCCAGCGTACAGCAATCGATGTTGGCCGCGGTGATGCAGGGGATGTTCGCGGGGGCCATCCGGTAATGGATGCCTTTGCCTTTCCAATACTCGCCACTGTCGGTGATACTGGTCTCCAGGTTGATGATACGCTCATCGGCTGCGACCCGCTCGAGCTCCGCCAGGGCGTCTCCCCAGATATATGAGAACTCGAGCGGCGTCGGGATCGGGCCGTTCGCCCGCTCGGCGAGCCGCACATAGGCGATGGCGTTTTTTACGTACGGCTCATACAGGATAGGATCGTTGGGATGCGGCAAGACTTGATCAATGCCCCTGCCCGTCATCACATCGCCGCATAAGAACAGCGTAATGAACTCATCGGTGCCGGGCTCTCGCATCGCTAGGGCGTCGCTCCTCATCAGCAGCAGCGCGTGGCCGATGTTGAGCAGAAATGCTCGTCGGTTCATCCGCGGTTACCACGCGGGCCTAAAGCGCAAACAAATGTCGCCACCATGACCCGAAGACATCCTCGCAAGCACAACCAAGAGCCAGGCGTGCACGGTGCGGAAACCTCGATCGGTGCCAGGGTACTTCGAAGGTTTCGGCTGCCGGCAGCCGCGCCTTTAAAGCAAAGGTCCTGCTGCTCAAGCCTGAAATCCGTCCCCTCTTCCCCACAGCTTCCGCCTTAGGTGCGCAAGCCTCAAGATAAACACAACGCTCAAGACGATCCAACCGAACGGATAGGGAATAAGCCCAGTCAAGAACGCCACTGCGGTAGCAAGAAGCAAAATGCCGGTTACGAGGAGTATCGGGTCCATCGCGCGAGGCACCACGACTAACGGTAGGCACAATATAATGCCTCCTCCGCAGAATTTGTGGGTACTGATCTGAGGCGTATTTATGCATCTGATTCATTACTTGGAATAAAGTTACGTTCTATAGGTCCGAAATTTTGGGTATCAAAAAATCTGTTGGGCTG
>JBOIEG010000856.1:0-1467 GCA_050740915.1 Gammaproteobacteria bacterium
TCACCGCCATAGCGGCCGACGATATCGTGGGAACGCGACGTGGAGCTCAGCGTTTCGGCCATGAATTTGATCGCCTCGTCGCCTACGGCGTGTCCATGGGTGTCATTGACCAACTTGAAGTGGTCGATATCCGTCATGATGCAGGACAGTTCGAGCCTATCCCGCTTAGCCTCTAGGAACAGGGACTCAAAGGCATCGAAGAAGGAGCGCCGGTTAAAGCAACCGGTCAATGGGTCCCAGCTGGCGAGCCGATGCAATTCCTCGGCCTTGAGTCTGACCTCACACTCAGAATCACGCAGCTTGGTGACCGTCTCGCGTAGCTCGGTATTTTTTCGCTCTATCTCGGTAATATCGTCAAAGGTGGCGAGAACCCCCCGTTTAAGCCCTTGGTTATCGAAGATAGGCGACCCATTCACAGAGAAAACTCGCGTCTCCTCATCGCGCAGCTTCAAGCTAAGCGGGATCCCCATCTGTGTGTGGCCTTGCTTCCAGGCTTTGATCCAAGGGAGTCCCTGCGTCTGAAGTTTGCCTTCCGGACTGCTCCAATTGAGCTCGGCCGCCTTCTGCCCGATCAGTAATGAAACCGGGCGGTCAATCTTCTCCGCGAACGCGCGATTGGCGAGCACGATCTGTTCCTTTTCATCGAGTATGAGCACACCTTCGGCCAAGGTATCGAAGGCGACCTTGACCCGTTCGGGTATAGCGGAAGCCGGGTCTAGCTCTCGCAGTGCCCTGCGAAGAATGAAGAGGTATCCTACGAATCCGCTAACCGCAACGAAGATGGCCAAACCATACACCGAGTCCTTGAGCATTCCCCACAGGCCTTGAGGACCATGAGGCGCGAAACTGACCTCGACACTCCCCCATCGTCTGTCGCCTTGAAACACCGGGACCTTGACCTGGGTCGGTGTCGAGGCGGTATTGGAAACATGGGTCCAATGCTTTGAATGGTGACCGGCCTGGACGATGATTACCCCATCCACGGTGCGCATCGCTGCTGATAGCACATCCGAGCTGCGGTCCAGGAAGGCTTCCACCGTGTCGCGTACCAGGGCATGCTCGGATCGTGTGGCCGCCAGCGAGAGCTGCACGGCGAGCGACTCACAGACCTTTTTCCTAGCATCCAGCATCGCTTCATTGCGGTTCGGAACCAGACCGAGAAAGTCGCCGAGCAGCAACACACTGGCGGTAAAAAACGCGAGTCCTACACTGAGGCGGAGAGAAGGAGAGATACGGATCACTGTGGTTGTCCTCCAGGCGGCGATGAAAATAGGCCTTCAATGGAAGCGTCTTCCTGAGCCGGCTGTCTTCGCTTCTCACCTTCTTTTGTGCGCCGATACGCAAGTATCGGTAGTGGATCTATCCCCCCCCAGAGCGGCATGGTTGAAAGCAGCGCAGCCAACAGCGATCCTCCCCGCAACAACCAGGCGACGACACCGACGGAGAACACGACACCAGCGCCTGTGA
>JBOIEG010000857.1:0-5532 GCA_050740915.1 Gammaproteobacteria bacterium
CAGGTAGGGTGTGTCACGATCGCATTGACGGAAGTGGCTCATGCACGTTCGCTCATTGAATCCATTGCCGATCCGATCGGTTTGCACATCAAAAGTTCCGCCTTAAGTCCGACAGGCTCCTAGGAACGCAGCCTTCTCGCTGGCGCATTAGTCCGGCAACCTGTGTGGTCTTTGCTGAGAGCTTGTGGAAAAATCGTCGCGAGCGAAGGAAAGTCGCGTTCCGGCGGAGCGCAGGAGCGTTTCGCCGGAAGCGAAACGGCGCGCAAGCCCCGCAGGGCGAGTCCCAAGGATGGGACGAGCAACCGGAGTGTATATTAAAATACATGAGGATTCCGAGCACCGCCGGAATGCGAGGTTCCGAGCGCAGTAGATTTTTTCACGAGCTCTGAAGTGCCCGTGGCGTTGCGAACAGCCTATTAGAGAAAGGACTGGTTCGATCCCGAAGTCATGCAACTCGGCAAGCGATACCGAGGTGTGGTCGCCTTAACCAGGCTCGTGCTTTGCGAACTGTCCTTGAGCTTCGGCCTTCTCCAGGTCACTTTGCGCGGTGACCTGTCCCTTTAGCGCTTCCGCTAGTCCCTGGGCGATCTTGGCCTGTTCTGCCTGCTGCGAGACCGACCGTTGGATCTGCTGCTGCAGGATAGAGACTTGCGTTTGGAGGTCCTTGAGTTGCTGGGTGCCGGGGGTGTTGGAAAGGCCAACATCGCGATGAAACCGTGCGCTTTGGTACGAGCCGCTTTGCGCAGAAAGATAGGACGGATCTGCAGAAAGGCCGTCTTCAGGATACGGAAGTTACGCTCCACCTTTTGCAGGTCTCGGTAACCGCCCAGGATCTCTAATAGGCTATCTCTTGGTATAATCCGAACGGTATATCAATTACAGCTTATCAACTCGTGGAGGAGGTGCTCCCATGAACGCAGCGGTCTTATCTTATTCCTTGACCCAGCCGGTCAGCCGATTTATTAGCGCGACGAAAAAGTTACTCATCGACGGCGAGTGGGTGTCGGCAGCCTCCGGCAAGACCTTTCCAGTCTACAATCCGGCGACAAGTGAGGTCATTGCCCAGGTCGCGGAGGGCGACCGGGAGGACATTAACCGCGCCGTGAAGGCGGCCCGACGCGCGTTTGAATCTGGCCCATGGCCTGCGATGAGCCCGTCGCAACGAAGCAAGCTGATTTGGCGGATCGGCGATCTGATCCTCGATCATCTCGACGAACTGGCCGAGCTCGAGTCGCTGGACAACGGCAAGCCGTTTGCCGTCGCCAAAGTGGCCGATGTGCCTCTGGCGGCCGATATGTTCCATTACATGGCCGGTTGGGCTACCAAGCGCCACGGGGCCACGATCCCGCTTTCGGTCCTGACTACGCCCGGGGTGCAGTATCACAGCTACACTCGCCCGGAGCCGATCGGCGTCGTCGGCCAGATCATCCCCTGGAACTTCCCGCTGCTGATGGCGGCCTGGAAGCTTGCGCCCGCCTTGACTACAGGCTGTACGGTGGTGCTAAAAGTCGCAGAAGAAACTCCCTTATCCGCCCTCAGGCTCGGTGAGCTTTTGCTCGAAGCCGGGTTACCCAAGGGCGTGGTCAATATCGTTACCGGCTTCGGTGAGACGGCGGGAGCAGCGCTCGCGGCGCATATAGACGTCGATAAGATCGCCTTTACCGGCTCGACCGAAGTCGGCCGGCTCATCGTCCGCGCGGCTGCCAACGATCTCAAGAAAGTCTCGCTAGAGCTCGGCGGTAAATCACCCAATATCATCCTGAAAGGTGCGGACTTGGATGTCGCCATTCCCGGCGCGGCCAGCGCCATCTTCTTCAATCACGGCCAGTGCTGTTGCGCCGGCTCACGCCTCTACATTGAGCAAGGCATTTTCGACAAGGTGGTGGACGGCGTGGCCGAGGCGGCTAAGAGAATAAAGATCGGTCCGGGTCTTCACCCTGAAACCGAGATGGGGCCGATGGTCTCCGAGGTCCAGCGTAACCGGGTCTGGGGTTACCTTGAGTCGGGTTTCAAAGAGGGTGCGCGCGCCGTTGTCGGTGGAAAAGTGAAGGAGGGTGGCGGTTATTTCGTTGAGCCCACGGTTTTGGTCGACACCAAACCCGAAATGAAGGTGATCCAAGAAGAGATCTTTGGGCCGGTGGTCACCGCCATGCCGTTTAAAGAGCTCGATGAGCGCCTCATAGCTCAAGCCAATGCCACCATCTATGGCCTGGCGGCCGGGATCTGGACCCGCGATTTAAGCAAGGCACATAGCTTGGCCGCGCAACTGAAGGCCGGTACGGTGTGGATCAATTGCTTTAACGTCTTCGACTCGGCTTTGCCGTTCGGTGGCTACAAGCAGTCGGGCTGGGGCCGTGAGATGGGTGAAGCGGTGCTCGAGAATTACACCGAAACGAAGGCGGTCACGATCAAGCTCTAAATCCAACGCGATATTGCCATCGTGAGCCTTTCGCCTTGGCTGCGAAGGCACGGTTGGATTTTGCCGAGGAGGGAAACACCGCCACCTTCGGCCGTTGTCCCGCAAATAGCGGACCTGTCTTGAATCGTTACTGTGCGGTGGTCGGTGGGTGCTAGCGCTCAACGGCTCCCAATACCTTGCGTGCTGCAGCGAGAGTCTGTTCTATTTCTTTCGTTCCGTGGGCACAGGAGACGAAGCCAGCCTCAAACGGTGAGGGCGCTAGATAGACGCCCTGTTTCAACATGCCATGGAAAAATCGCTTGAAACGGGCTGAATCGCAGCCCATGACCTGTCGCAAGTAGGCTACTGTGGCCTCCTCGGTGAAAAACAGACCGAACATACCCCCCACATGGTTAGTGGCTAGTGGAATGCCGCACTCCTCGGCCACGGCGCTCAAGCCCCGGAGGAGTTTTCCCGTAGTTGCCGATAAGCTTGGGTAGAATCCTGGTTCGCAGAGGATCTCTAGGGTCGCGAGCCCGACCGCCATCGCAACTGGATTCCCCGCTAAAGTGCCCGCTTGGTAGACGGGTCCGAGCGGAGCGATTTGCTCCATGATCTCCGTCCGCCCGCCGAAAGCCCCCACCGGCAACCCTCCTCCAATGATCTTGCCCAAGGTAGTCAGGTCAGGGCGTACACCGTAAAGCGTTTGAGCGCCGCCCAAAGCCACGCGGAAGCCGGTCATCACTTCATCGAAAATCAGAAGACTGCCGTACTGATCACTGACTGCGCGCAATCCCTGCAAGAATCCTGGCGCCGGGGGCACACAGTTCATGTTTCCCGCAACCGGCTCGACGATGATCGCCGCGATTTCTTCCCCTCGCATGGAAAACGTCTCTTGCACCTGATCCAGGTGGTTATAGCTCAGGGTCATGGTGTGCTGCGCCAGTGAGTCGGGGACTCCAGGTGAACTTGGGATCCCTAAGGTCAGCGCCCCTGATCCCGCCTGCACCAACAACGAGTCCGCGTGCCCGTGGTAACACCCCTCGAATTTGACAATTTTGTCGCGACCTGTGTATCCGCGGGCCAAGCGAATGGCGCTCATGGTAGCTTCGGTGCCCGAGTTGACCATACGGATGCGCTCGATTGCCGGCATGATTTGGCAGATCTTCTTGGCAAGCGCCGTCTCTAGTGCTGTGGGCGCACCAAAACCCAGTCCTTTTTGGGCGGTGTCCACCACGGCCGCAAGGACCCGAGGGTGGGCATGGCCTAAAATCATGGGGCCCCACGCCCCAACGTAATCGACGTATCGGCGGTCGTCTTCATCGATGAGCCAAGCACCTTCCCCGCGGCTAAAAAAAACCGGCTCTCCGCCCACCGCGCTAAACGCTCGCACCGGCGAATTCACACCTCCTGGGAGGTATCGTTTCGCCTCTGCGAAAAGCTCATGACTGCGAGTACTGGGCATATCTAACTAACTCTTTGATATTTTTGCATATGGTTTAGGGACGGATCTGCTTTGCCACGCTGAGCGTGGCTCTTAGCGTCTACCACCTGTCTTTCGCCTGTGCTATGCTGTCGGTGTGCACGTTAGAATCACAAGGCGCCTATTAGACTCCTTCCACAGCCAGACGGGCAAGGTGGTGTTCCACCGGGACACCGATCTCCCCGGCTTTGGTGTCAAGATCACGGCGGCAGGGCGGGTTAGCTTTATCGCCGAAGCGCGGGTACGGCGTGGGAGGACGATGAGGCTAAAGCTTGGTGAGTATCCCTTCATGTCCCTCCCGGAAGCACGGCGCGAAGCACTGCGGGTGTTGGGCTTGCTGAAGCAGGGTATCGACCTACAGGCACAGGAACGCAAGGCGCAGGAAGCCCAGAGGGCGGCAGATGCCGTGCACAAGGCTATGGGCGTCACGTTGGGCACTGTCGTCGATGGGTTCTTACGGGACAGAAAGTTGAAGACTGAGTATGACTACCGGACCACTATCAAGAACTGTTTCGGCGACTGGCTGGATAAGCCCGTCCGCGAGATAACGCGACAAGCCGTTGAAGCACGCTTCCGGGAGATACAGGACCGCGGCATAGCCGCAGGTGGGGCGCCTCGCTTGGGCCAAGCAGTAAAGGCGTTCAAGTACCTGGCTTCCGTGCTGGGCTATGCCCGTGCGGAAGAAGTCGCCGACGTTCCACTGCTGGCGGCGAACCCCGTGGCGATATTGGCAGACAAGAAGATCCACCGGACCTTGAAGCCGCGGACCCGGTACATTCAAGATGAAGACTTGTGGAAGGTCATGAGGGCGATTGATTCGCTGGCTAGCACCGCGCACAGGCGGTACCTACTATTGCTGCTTTACACTGGGATTCGACGGACTGAAGGGCTTACCTTGGAATGGCCCAACGTGAACCTGGACCCCTCCCCGCGGGGCGGCTACTTTGTTGTCGAAGACACAAAAAACGGCTTGGATCACGTGGTGCCCATGTCCAGCCCTGTGCGGGTACTCTTCACGGCACTATGGACAGATAGGGGCCGGGCTTCCCCATGGGTATTCCCCAGTGCTTACGGCGCGTGCACCGGCCCACTACGGGCACCACGGCGGGCGATTGCGTGGGTGGCGGAAGCCGCGGAAGTGGAATTCACCGCTCACGACCTGCGACGGACGTTCGCCAGCGTCGCGCACGCCTGCGGGCTGGACCCGCTAACTATCAAGCGGGCAATGAATCACAAGGCGCGTGACATCACCGAACGGTACATTCAGACAAGGGCGGACAGGCTTCGTGAGCCCATGGAAGAAATCGCCCAGTACATACGGCAGGCGTGCTTGGACCATGAGTCCGCTTTTGTGGATGCTCACTGTGGTGCTGGGCACTACGAGCGTTGTTACTGGGCGACTGGGCGGACGACGTGACGTAGCAGACTCTCTTCACGACCACTTCTCTCTCTTCACAAAGCTGTCTGTCCACGTCCACGTCCGTACAGAGTAAGAACGTGAGAGGGCAAGTGAAGCTCAGTAGAAGGTGTCCTTCCGGTAAGCCTGCATGAATTCCGCTGAGGTTCTTGATATCGTCAGTTGCCGCTTTAGGAGTGCAGGAAGGACAGCTGATGGTAGCCGCAAAGATACGGGCGGGTACACCCGCACATG
>JBOIEG010000858.1:0-1025 GCA_050740915.1 Gammaproteobacteria bacterium
TGTGCGGGTGTACCCGCCCGTATCTTTGCGGCTACCATCAGCTGTCCTTCCTGCACTCCTAAAGCGGCAACTGACGATATCAAGAACCTCAGCGGAATTCATGCAGGCTTACCGGAAGGACACCATAGTTCGGTATTCCTCGAGGCGTCATCCATATGTCAGCCTCGGTGTGGTCGATAATGTCACAGATAGCGTCCCTTGCCGCGTTTCAACCCGGGCCGTACCTGGCCAATTATTATGCGACCAAAGCGTATGTACTGGCTTTCTCCGACGCCCTCGCCCATGAGCTAAGCAGGTTTAATATTACCGTCACAACGCTGTGTCCCGGAACGACAAAAACTGAGAGTTCCATCGAAAAGGTCGACTGGAAGATACGGATCTTTCCAGAGGACTGTTCAATATCGTGATGGACCGAAAACGGTCGCGTTGGCGGGCTACCGCGGATTGAAGCGCGGGGCGTCTCAAAATTGGATTTCCTGCGTATGTCACAGCCAGTGCCTATGAAACAGAGAAATTTCCGGGACGCGTCGTTTCCATCGCTCAGATCCTCGGGAGAAAGAATATTCGTACGGATGACCCAGCGGAGCGCGTTGATACGAAGGTGATCGAGACCCTGCTTGAGTTAGAGCCGGGATCACCCTTGATTCCCGGTTTGCGGGTGGATGTATTCATCGAGCAGCCACAAGCGAAAGATCCAGGTTAGTGGCAAGGCATTTCAGGCGCTTACGCTGTGGTGAGGACGTTGTGCCTCTGGCCCTGAACCTCTGAATTAATCAGAGGTTCCTTAAGAACGAACCTGCAACCAAAACGTCACCGGCCCATCGTTCACGAGAGCCACTTGCATGTTCGCCCCAAAGTGCCCGCACGCGACGTTTAAGGGGGATCGCTCGGCCTGCTTGACTAGTGTAGTGTCCCTTAAATAACTTTACAGACTTTCCAGTGATTGCTATGGTCTCGCTCATGCCGACCACCAGCGTGGCGATCAAGTTGCAGCCGGCTGAACGCACGCCGCTGGAGACATGGGG
>JBOIEG010000859.1:0-2892 GCA_050740915.1 Gammaproteobacteria bacterium
TCCCCATGTCTCCAGCGGCGTGCGTTCAGCCGGCTGCAACTTGATCGCCACGCTGGTGGTCGGCATGAGCGAGACCATAGCAATCACTGGAAAGTCTGTAAAGTTATTTAAGGGACACTACACTAGCTATTCCCTGGGTTCGTTGGTTGGCAGCAATAACTCATTCTACGGCACCGAGTCTATGAACGTATCTTTTGTGAACTGGTCCGCTTTCGCTTTCACCATCCCGCGATGATCCAAGTGCACTGGGTCGCGGATCTCGTTGTGAAGTGCTCCGCAGGACTCTGATGAACCGACTCACGGTGCTTACCGCTCAATAACCGCCCGTGACCTCTTATCCGGTCGCCTGTCAGCCAGCATACCCTTGAACAAGCCACGTTTATCGCAGGCTTCCGGAACTTGGATCCAAGTGCTTGAAAAATCTCTAGCCATAATGCGACATTTGTCGTAAGCTTCCTGCAGATACCAGACTGAGGTTCGTTAACGAGGCTTCCTCGGAGGGAGAGCAAGGACATCAATCACGCATACATCCACAGCGAAGTCTCTCGTGAACGCACGCCCGCTACGATCGTGCGTTGTGTGAGGGATTCACTTCAGGCCTATCTTGATGATCTCGATGGCCATGAAGCCAGCAATATCTTCCAGATGGTTATCTGCGAAGTGGAGCCGCCCCTGTTGGAGGTGGTCATGAAGCACGCTGGAGGCAATACCACGCGTGCAGCCCAGATATTGGGGATCAACCGCACAACGCTACGCAAGGAACTAAAAAATATGACCTAATACCATAGGCCATAAACCAACGATGACTACAGAAAACACGGTTCATCGATACGAATTCCCGGAACGCGAGCAAGAAATCCTAGAAACGTAGCGCGTTTAGCGCAATGCGAATGAACTGTTGCACGATTTGGAATACGATCCCAAGTACGATGAATTGATCCGACGACGCGCGCGGTTTATAAAAACGCCTTGGCCGCATTCGTTGCAAAATAGCGCCAAAGCAGGCCACTAAGCCCATTGTTACGCTGCGCGTCCCGAACCGCGCGGCGTTGCTCGAATTTCGATTCCTCTCGTAGATACTTACTCTTGATAATAGGTTATCGCATCCGGCTGGCTCTTCCACAAACTTTGTGGGATGGCTTCTGGTACTCACCGAGGGCTTGTGGCTGAACGCGTGAGAACGCTGAGAGACCGCGCGCAGAACCTCGGCCAACTGCTTGTTCGGCGCACTCTTAGCGATGTCGGCTTGGGATACTATGCCCGCCACCGAGCTGACGCAAGCAGCCAACGATAAGCAGCAGGTCGCGCCGATGCTGGTGACCCTCGCTGAGTTGCCCGAGGACCTGGGCAAGGTCACGGAGCTCTTGGCCGATGCCGGCTACTTCAGTGAGGCTAACGTGGTCGCCTGTGTCGATGAAATCCATCGAGCCGTTGTTCGCCGCTGGACGTGAGTCGCATCACCGGCCCTGGCAAGAACGCTTTGGTGAACCGCCGCCCTTCGTGCCGGAAGGCAACGCGGTGCAGCGGAAGCGGAATCGGCTGAAGACCCGCGCTGGACGTGTCCTGTATGGCAAGCGCAAGGAGACCGTCGAGCCCGTCTTCGGCATCATCAAAGCGGTGATGCGGTTCCGGCAGTTTCTGCTGCGCGGGCTTGAGGCCGTGCGCGGGGAGTGGTCGTTGGTGACAATGGCGTGGAACATCCGGCGGATGGCGGTGCGAGCGGGGATCGATCCGTGTGTCATAACTTCACCCCCTCGATCGCCCTGATGACCACTCGAACAAGATAAGGCTTCACTGCATCGACGCCCCCGAGCTCGCGCAAGCGTCTTGGGGAGGCGAGGCCCGCGACACCTGCGCGGCCTAGTCCAGAAAGGCCCGGTCACCGTAAGAATCATTGAGAAGGACAAATACCGGCGCTCCGTCGCCAAGGTAAGGAAGGATACGGCGAACGCCAACCTGGAAATGGTGACGACCGGAAAGGCAGCTGTCTATTGGCACCACTGTAATTCGGTGACTTATGGGCTGGCTGAATGGAAAGCCAGATCAGCCGGCGCCGGAATATGGCGGCAGATAGGATTACACCAGACGCCGTTCAAGCTCGGCTCCGATCCGTCACCGCTTCTGCATGGCGTAGAACAGGCAATCGCTGCGCGCGATCGCCGCAGACACGGTCATCATGACCGGCACCATCGCGCGCCGGATGCGCACGAGCCCATCCGCGCTCGTGAACAGCTCGGCGCTCACCTCGACGCCGTCGCCGCCGCGGGCATCGAACGGCCACATGCCCGGAGGCCCGAGCCATCCGAGCACGATGCCGGGCTCGACCGGGTCGAAGTTGTGGCGGTCGATGTCGCTGCGCACCGTGAGGTTCGCTCCCTCGACCGGAGCGTCACCGAACGCGAGGCGCACGTCGGGGTGGACCCTCACGCGAACGGGACGATGCAGGATCTCCATGGCCTGCCACCGCTCGGCGCGCACGCTCAGGTCTTCGACCGACAGATAGCGCTCGAGGCCGGCGAGCGCGACCGCGTCGGCGACCGGGTCCTGGGCTCGCCCGCATTCGACCACGATGCTCGCCGTGAAGCGCGCGGTCGCTTCGATCAACGTGCCGAGCCGCAGATCGCTCAGCATGTAGCGATCTGCGAACAGACCCGTAAGGCCCAGGTGAGCCGCATCCGCGACCGTGCCGACGCCGTACGCGGGGCTGCGCCCGCTGTTGTTGTGCAGGTCGACGAGCGCCTCCGGTCTCGCCGCCTCGAGCCGCTCGATCAGCTCCCGCGCGCGCTCGCCTTCGAGCCCCCCGAACGGCGGCGCGAAGCAGCGGTTCGCATCACGGGCGTGCGGTAATGCGCGGTGCGACCACGGAGGCGCGGCGAGCGCGGCCTCGACCGA